>CAIUQQ010000227.1 GCA_903901345.1 uncultured Bacteroidota bacterium
ACTATCAATTATTTTAGCGTTATTATTTGCTTTTACATTATTTGAAATACTTGTTAAATAAGATAGTAAAAACAGTAAATAATATATTCTCATAGGAAGAAATCTTTGCTTTGCAAAACTTTAGTGCAAAGTAAAGGTTATAATTTAAATTAAAAAGAAATTTGTTTCAAATAAATTTAAAACTCGCTTGCTTCCATAAAAGCAAGTAATTCTTTATTCCCACTTGGGCGGATTTCAGCTTTTTCGCCTTCCCACCACTTTTGTCCTTCATGAATAAATATAATATTTTCACCCATTACAAAAAGACTTTTCATGTCGTGGGTGTTTATAATAGTAGTAATTTCATATTCCTTAGTAATATCGGTTATCAGTTCATCAATTACTCTGCTAGTAAGTGGATCTAATCCTGAATTAGGCTCATCGCAAAACAAGTATTTAGGATTTAAAGCAATAGCGCGAGCAATACCCACACGTTTTTTTTGTCCACCAGAAATATTAGATGGGAATAGTTTGTTTAAATTAATCAAATTTACTCTACTCAAACAAAAATTCACTCTTTCAATAATTTCTTCTTCCGAAAAATTGGTAAACATTCTTAAAGGAAAAGCAACATTTTCTTCCACACTTAAAGAGTCAAAAAGAGCTGTATTTTGGAATAACATTCCAATGTCTTTTCTTACACTAATTTTTTCATTATAATTAAGTTTTAAAAAATCACGTCCATCAAAAGTAATACTACCAGTTTCGGGAGTTATTAAGCCAACCATGCATTTCATGAGCACTGATTTACCACAGCCACTAGCACCAATCACAAAATTACATTTACCTTTATATAATTTGGCAGAAATATCTTTTAAAACATGTTTATTGCCAAAAGTTTTATTTACATTTTCAATGATTACCATTTATTTGAATAGCATTAATTGTGAAATAATATAATCGAAAAATATAATACTCATACAGCTATAAACAACCGCTTTGGTACTACTTTCACCCACTTCTAAAGCTCCACCTTGAGTTCTAAATCCTTGGAAAGCAGAAACTGAAGTTATTAAAAATGCAAAAGTATAAGCTTTAGTTAAAGCAAACACCACGTTATAGCCCATAAAATCAGTTCTTAACCCTTTTACAAAGCTTTCAACACTAATAATTCCAGAAGCCCAGCCAGAAACTGCACCGCCTATTAAACTTAAAATCATGGCATATAAAACCAGCATTGGAATGGTAAAAACACCTGCAATAATTTTTGCAAATGAAGTATAGTTAGCAGCGTTTATACCCATAATTTCTAAGGCATCTACTTGTTCTGTAACTTTCATTGTTCCTATTTCTGAAGCAATGTTACTACCTACTTTTCCTGCTAAAACCAAAGCTGTAACAGTGGGTGCAAACTCCAAAATATTACTATCTCTAACAATTCTTCCAATTAAATAATCTGGTAGAATTCCGCTTACTAATTGATAGCCAATTTGAATGGTGGAAACAGCCCCAATAAATCCACTAATTAGAGAAATAATGGCAAAAGATCCCACTCCAATATTATTGCTTTCGGTAACTATTTGTTTGAAAAATATTTTACCTTTTTCTGGTTTGGTAAATACTGCTTTTAGGAACAATAAATACTCGCCAAAATGTTGAAAAAACTTCATATTTTATTTAAAATTTCAGTTGGTAAATATAGATAAATTATGAATTATGAATTATAAATTATGAATTATGAAAACCTTTAACCATCAACTGACAACTATCAACTGACAACTGATAACTACTTACTAAACTCATGACCCATTTTATCGCGTTTGGTATCAAAATATTTTTTATTGTGAGAATTAGGTTCTACTACAATTGGAATATTTTCTACTATTTCAAGTCCATAGCCTATTAAACCTGCACGTTTGGTAGGATTGTTTGTCATTAAGCGCATTTTGGTAATGCCAACGGCTCTAATAATTTGTGCGCCAACACCATAATCACGTTCATCCATTTTAAAACCTAATTGCAAGTTTGCTTCTACCGTATCCAAACCTTGTTCTTGTAATTTATAGGCTCTTAATTTATTTACCAAACCAATTCCTCTTCCTTCTTGGTTAATGTAAATAATCACCCCTTTTCCTTCTTTTTCAATCATTTCCATCGACTTTGATAATTGCTCACCGCAATCGCAACGAAGGCTATGGAATATATCGCCAGTTACACAACTAGAATGCACACGCACTAAAATAGGTTCATTTTCGTCCCATGTTCCTTTTTGTAACACCAAATGTTCCTGACCAGTATCTATTTGTTTAAAAGCAGTTAGAATAAAATGTCCGTAATCAGTTGGCATATCTACTGAAATTAAACGTTGAATTAAACTTTCATTTTTAAGTCGGTATGAAATTAAATCCTTGATGGTTACTAATTTCATGTCAAACTTTTTAGCTATTTGAATTAACTCTGGCAAACGAGCCATGGTTCCATCTTCGCTTAAAATTTCAACAATACAACCTGCAGGTTCAAATCCTGCTAAACGCGCAAAATCAATGGCAGCTTCTGTGTGTCCTGCTCTACGCAAAACACCTTCTGGTTGGGCTTTTAGTGGAAAAATATGTCCAGGTTTTCCTAATTCTTCAGGTTTAGTATTTGGGTCAATTAACGCTTGTAAAGTTTTAGCCCTGTCTTGTGCCGATATTCCAGTTGTACAACCTTTTCCTATTAAATCTACTGAAACTGTAAAAGGCGTTTCATGTAAAGTAGTATTATCGGTTACCATTAATTCTAATTGCAGTTCACGGCAACGAGAATCAATGAGTGGTGCACAAATTAATCCGCGCCCTTCCTTCGACATAAAGTTAATAATTTCGGGAGTTACATTGCGGGCAGCAGTTAAAAAATCACCTTCATTTTCACGGTCTTCATCGTCAACAACAATAATAATTTTTCCTTTTTTTATATCCTCTATGGCTTCTTCTATGGTGTTAAACATTACTTGATTTATGATTTGTGATTTGTGATTTTGAATTATGAAAGTTGAACACTATCAACTGACAACTATCAACTGACAACTAAATCGAATCTTTTAGTTTGGTTAAAAAAACTTTCAATTCAGCTAGTTTTTCAATAGCTTGCTGATTATTTTGAACAATTGGATGATGATTTAGTTTTTCTTTAGCACCTTCAATGGTATATCCTTCAGTTTTTACCAATTGATAAATGTGGCTAAATATTTCAATGTTTTTTTTACTGTATTTACGTGTTCCTTTGATTGATTTTTCGGGTTTTAATTGTTTAAATTCCTTTTCCCAATACCTAATTAAAGAAACAGACACGTCAAATTTTTTGGCTAATTCGCCAATATTTATGTAGTATAGTTCAATTTCTTCGTTAGGCATTTAAACAAATCTTGGATCGGTTTCCATTATATGTCCACAACTTTTACAAGTTCTAAAGGCTTCATTTGCATAAAATTCTTTAAAGCGTGGTTGGAAATCGTTTTCAATGTCACTTAATTCAAATCTGTACTCATGTAATTTGTTATTGCAATTATCGCAAAACCACATTAATCCGTCAATTAAGCCTTTTCCTTTTCTAACTCTTTCAATTACTAATCCAATGGAACCTTCGCTTCTAATAGGAGAGTGAGGAGTATTTGGCGGACATAAAAACATATCGCCAGGACCTAAATGTATGTCAACTGCTTTTCCATCTTCCTGAATTCTTACAGTTATTTCACCTTCTAATTGGTAAAACCATTCTTCCGATTCATTGTAATGATAATCTTTGCGGGCATTAGGCCCACCTACTATCATCACTATAAAGTCAGTTCCTTCTGGATATAAGTTTTTATTGGCAACAGGCGGTTTTAGTAAATGTCTGTTTTCTTCTATCCATTTATTTAAATTGAAAGGTTTTCTTACCATGTTTTTAAAATTTAAAGGGTGAAAATTATATTATTAAGACTTCAAATATAAAAAAAGCCCTAAATCTTTTTATATGATTTAGGGCAATCTAATTTTTATGCGTTTAATTTTTTGTGATCGGCTAAAAACTGTTCCAAACCTTTTTCAGTTAATGGATGATTCAATAGTGCCAATATACTTGATAACGGACTTGTAATAATATCAGCACCAGCTTCTGCCGATTTAATAATATGTATAGGATTGCGAATAGAAGCCGCTAAAATTTCTGTTTCATAACCTTGTACCGAAAATATATGTGAAATTTGAGCAATTAATTCCATGCCATCAAATCCAATATCATCTAATCTACCCACAAAAGGCGAAATATAACTAGCACCTGCTTTAGCCGCTAAAATGGCTTGTCCGGCACTAAATACCAAAGTACAATTTGTTCTGATTCCTTTGTTGCTAAAGTATTTTATTGCTTTTATACCATCTTTTATCATTGGTATTTTTACTACGATGTTTTTATGTAAAGCAGCTAAAATTTCACCTTCTTTTACCATTCCGTCAAAATCGGTAGCTATAACTTCTGCACTTACATCGCCATCTACTAACTCGCAAATGTCTTTATAATGCTGCATTACCGCTGCATCGCCTTTAATTCCTTCCTTAGCCATAAGCGAAGGATTGGTAGTTACACCATCTAAAATTCCTAAATCATTTGCTTCCTTAATTTGAGCAAGATTAGCTGTATCAATAAAAAACTTCATATTATTTTGTGTTTTGCTGCCGCAAATAAAGTAAATAAAACGCAATTAATTCTAATATTCCTCTAGTTAAAACTAGAGGCAATTGATGAAATGGCATTTTTTTCTTTAAGAATGGGCTAAAGCCACATTCGCTATTACATAATTTTTATTTATAATTTAAAGAAAGTTACGAATAATCAGCCGGTGCGGTTTTGCAAACGCACTTTATATTATTAGCATTTGTAATGCGAAAAATACCAATGCCATTTCATACTTTTGCTTTATGCCACTAAAAACAATAACAGATAAAGAAGGAATTTATTTTTTAACTTCAACTGTAGTTGATTGGGTTGACGTTTTTACTCGCCCAATTTATCGTTACATTATTATTGATTCGTTAAAACATTGTATTAACGAAAAAGGATTAGAACTGTATGCTTGGGTTATTATGTCAAACCATATACATTTGGTAGCTGCTTCCAAAGCAGGTTTTAATTTGAGTGACACTATGCGTGATTTTAAAAAATATACAAGTAAGAAAATTACAACAGCTATTTTAACTGAAAATGAAAGCAGAAAAGAATGGATGATGAATAGGTTTGAATATGCGGGAAAAAATGATGTGAAAATAAAAAACTATAAGTTTTGGCAAGACGGTAACGAAGCAAAACCAATTTATAGTTTTGAGTTTTTAAAGCAAAAAATAGATTATATTCATAATAATCCTGTAAAATCTGAAATTGTGGAATATGCAGAGCAATATAAATTTAGTTCAGCCATCGATTATGCTGGTGGAAAAGGATTACTTAAAACATTATTGGCATGGTAAAAAACGGATTTAAAATCCTTTTATTAAATGATTCGGATTGTGAATCCGAACCGGCTGGAGTGCGGAGGTTTCAAATCATTTAAATGTATTTTTCCAATTCGTATCAGCCGGTGCGGTTTTGCAAACCGCACTTTATATTATTAGCATTTGTAATGCGAAAAATACCAATGCATTTCATACTTTTGCTTTATTAAAACAAACATGGTAAAAAACTGATTACAAATCCGAATCGGCTTATATTTCAACATCAAACTTCCAAACTTTCTACTTCTAAAACTTCGCCAGGTTTCAAATCATTTAAATGAATATTTATGTTCATGTGAGTCACAATAAATTGACTGCTCAACAAATTACTCCCTAGCTAGTCCTCGAGCAAAAATACAAAGCTGGTTCACGCTGGTGGCGTGGACAAACCAACAATAACCAAATAAAATTATTTTTGATGTAAAATAATTATGGTAATGCTTGTAAAAACTTTGTTCTACTTTGTTAAAGCCACACGCCAAAGTCGTGCGGTAGCCTTGCAGACCGGGGTGGAAATTTTACATATCAAACTTCCAAACTTTCCACTTCCATTACTTCGCCAGGTTTCAAATCATTTAAATGTATTTTTCCAATTCGTACCCTAAAAAGTCGGAGGGTAGGAAAGCCCGCTGCGGCAGTCATTTTTCTAACTTGCCTAAACTTTCCTTCGGTAACAGTAATTGAAATCCAGCAAGTAGGTCCATGTCTTTCGTCTCTTATTTTTTTTGTGCGTGGCGCAAAGTTTGGGTTTTCTGCAAGTGCAAATACTTTACATGGAAGTGTTGTATATTTTTCACTTCTAATGCCTATTTCTACTCCATTTTGTAAAAGAGCAATAGCCTCGGGTGTAATCATTCCATCTACTTGTGCGTAATATTCTTTTTCTACTTTTTTACTCCTTACCAATTCACTCATTTTACCATCGGTAGTTAATAAAAGTAAGCCTTCACTGTCTTCGTCTAATCGGCCAATGGCCATGGTTTGTGCTGGAAAATCATGTAATTCACCCAACAATTTTTTCTTGGTAGTATTGGTAATAAATTGACTAACCATTCCAAATGGTTTATGAATAATAAAATGCCTGTGAACGAGCTCCATTGAAAACTTAAAAATTTTTGATAGGAGTGAGCAAATGTTCTAAACCATTCAGTTTTATTTCGTACATGGTTTCTAATTGTACACCCAATTTACCCTTAGGGAAACCTTGTCTGTTTATCCATTCTAGGTAATGAACAGGAATATTGCAAAGCAATACATCTTTGTATTTACCGTAAGGCATTTTAGTATTTACCAAGCTTAATAAAATTTCTTTGTGGTTATATTCCATTTTTATAAAAGTATGCGAAAATAAAAAAAGATAAATTGATTTAACTATTAATCTTTTTGTACCTTTAACTTTAGCTGTTTAAAGTTTGTTTAACCAATTGTATTTCACAATTTATTCTAACTACTTCACTAACCAAAACGCCACCAGTTTCAAGTGTATCGTTCCAATTCATTCCAAAATCTGTTCTATTTATTTTACCAGTAATTATAAAACCAGCTTTTATATTTCCCAATGGATCCTTCATTATTCCGCCATTTTCAACATGAAATGAAACTGATTTTGTTATATTTTTTATAGTTAAATTCCCAACTAATTCATAGTTATTATGTTCATCTAATTTTGTAAAGCTAGTTGATAGGAATGTTATCACAGGGAATTTTTCTACGTCAAAAAAATCTGAACTTTTAATATGATTATTTCTTTGTTCATTATTAGTATTTATAGAACTTGATTCAGCTATAAATTCAATATCAGCATTTAAAAAGTCATCGTAATTGGAAGAAACATGAAGTTGAAAATTAGTTATAAGTCCCGAAACATTGGTAAACATCATGTGTTTAACTTTAAAACCAATTTCTGAATGTGTTGGGTCTAACACCCATTTTGTAGTTGACATATTTGTATTTTATTGCCTGAAAATCAAAATTTTATTTACTAAATATTCATTTTATTATAATCATCTGAATTCTTAATCAAATTTCATTTTTGTTTGGATTAAAAGCAAATAATATTTATTGGTTTTATAAATGATTAAAAAATACTATTTTAAAATAAATAAAGATTAGGCAT
>CAIUQQ010000228.1 GCA_903901345.1 uncultured Bacteroidota bacterium
AAACTACTAGTTAATTAATATTTATATAAAAAGTAAAAGAAGTAATTATAAATAATGATGCTTGGATTGGCATTAACACAAATATTTTAAAAGGAACAACAATTGGAAAAGGCGAATTAATTTTTACTTGTTCTATTGTAACAAATAACGTTCCTGATTATAAAATTGTGGTTAAAAATCCTGCAAAAATTATTGGCTATTCTAATAACTAAAAATGATACAAACAATAAAAAAATACATTTCACCATTTCGCAAATTGGTTTATAATAATTCAAGCAAAAAACCTTGGAGCTATGGCTATTTGGATATTCGTTGGGATTTAACCGAAAAAAATATTCGCAACGAAAACTTGTTAAAATCATTTGCCGATAACAATATTCCAAATGGTTTTGGTATTGCATTAGATGAAAGAATTGTAGAATATCCTTGGATATTTAGCAGACTTTCAAAAAACAAAGGAACTAAAATATTAGATGCTGGTTCAACATTTAATTTTCCTGAAATTGTTTCACTTGAATCGATAAAAAACAAAGAACTTTCAATTTATACTTTTTATCCTGAATCAATTAATTTTATAAATAATCGTATTTCATACGCTTTTGGCGATTTAAGAGACATGCCTTTTAAAGATAATTTTTATGAAGAAGTTGTTTGTCTATCAACAATAGAACACGTTGATATGGATAATTCAATATATGGATATGAATTAGAAAAAATAAAAGACCTTAAAGTTAAAAGTTACGAATACTTAAAAGTAATTGATGAGTTAATTAGAGTTTTAAAACCAAACGGAAAATTATTACTTACTTTTCCTTATGGTAAATTTGAAAACTATGGCTTTTTTCAGCAGTTTGATGCAGAAATGACCAATAGGATTTTTGAAAAGTTAAGTACTTTTGGTGTTGTTAAGGATGATTACATATTGTATTCACAAAGTGGATGGCAATTTAAAACAGCTGCCGAATGTGATGACTCATTATCATATAACCCTCATACTGGACAAGGTAAAGGAACAGATGGCGCAGCACATTGTAGATGCGTTTGTTGTATTGAATTTATAAAAAATTAAATAGCGAATTGGGAAAAAGCTTTTCAAGAATTTAAATATAATTCAGAAACAAACAGGCTATTTTAAATAAGTTAACTATTTATAATGTAAAGATTTATAAATAGAATAAGTTGATTCAAAATGTTTGTCCCATGAAAAGTCATTAAGCCGATTAATGCCTTTTTCTACAAGTTCATTGCATAAGTTTTGATCATTTGCAAGCAATAACATTTTATTAGTTAGTTCAATTTCACTTTGTGGATTAAAGTATAAAGCAGCCGTATCGCCTACTTCGGGCAAACTACTACTATTACTAAGAATAACTGGAGTTTTGCAAGCAAATGCCTCTAAAACAGGCAAACCAAAGCCTTCGTATAGCGATGGGAAAACAAACATTTTAGATTTTTCATAAATATACCTCATTTGTTTGTCATTGCACTTAAAATGAAATATTTTTTGTTGTAAATTTAATTTTTTAAAAAGATGAATTTCAGAGGATGAAAATGACATACTACCCGTACAAACAACTTTATAATCTGGATGTATTAAAGAAAACGCATTAAATGCTTCTATAAATAAGTTGAAGTTTTTATATCCCCTTCTTTCACCTACAAAAAGCAAATATTTTTCTGGTAAATTTATTACTTTTTCGCTTTCATTTGTCAATGAATTCGCCAAGTGTATAACAGTAATTTTATTCTTGTCAACAAACGGATAAAACTTCAACAAATCTTTTTTTGTTGATTCCGACACCACAATTATATGATCAGCCCTAAGCAAATTGTTTTTTTTATTAGCTGCTAAATCTGCATTGCCTTTTACTTCAGGCATTAACTCGTGTATTAAATCATGAATGGTAAATACAAATTTTATTTTGGAGTTATTTTGGAGGGAATTTAAATAGTAATCTGAGTAAAATGATGAATGAAAAATATCGGCATTCGCTGATTTAATATTTTTTATTGTAAACGGATTGCTAAAAAACCTACTTATAAAGCGTATTATTTTACCTTTTAAAGGAAAATTCAAATTTTTTAAATATGGACTAATTCCATTAAAACCGAGTGCATTTAAATATTCATTTTCAGAATAAAAATTATAAAAAAGCAGTTGCGTGTTTTTACAATTGACAAGGCGACTTAAAATTTCAGAAAAAATTCTTGATACGCCTCCATATTTTTGTATAATAAAAGCTTCGTCATCTATTAGTACTTTCATCATGATTTGTATTGTAATTTAATTCGTATATAAAAGAAAAAAACATTGGTATAAATATTAAATTCTATCCCTGCTTCTGCTGTTCCACCATAAATAATTGTTGAATCTGTTTTATTTATTTATCTAACAACACAAGGTTCAAAAGCACTATTTTGCATCTAATTATGAGTTGTTAAAGCATTACGAATATGTTTATTTTTGTAATAAATAAAGAGAGTCGGAATTTGTTTTGCTTTTCAAAAATAATTTTAAAAAACTGAATAGGTTATATTTTGCAGATTTATAAAAGAAATTAAATTTCATCGAAGAAATTTTCTTTGAAGATAATATGTGCAAATCCTCGTTGTTACTAGCTAAATTTAAATTAAACTTTTTAGCTAAATAAAGAAGCGTTTTTTTATGGTACAAGGCAACGTGTTGTCCATGTGAAAATCCATAGTACCACCAATTCAAATCAGGTAAATCATCTTTAATTAATTGGGTTGAAAAAATTATTGTATCTGAGTATTTTAACATTTCCTCAATTTCAGCAATTGGGTCTACTAAATGTTCAAAAACTTCAAAGGCTGATATTGCACTGTATTTATTTTCTTCTGTATGTTCAAAACCCCTTGAAATTAAATTTGTTGCATATTTATCTAGCCAATAAAAATCAAAGCCAACATCACGCATAATTCGTGTAAAAATCCCATATCCACCAGCATAATCCAAATACTTATTTTGTTTGCCAAATATAAAAAATAAAATTGGGGTCAACCTTTTTTGGAATTTTAGGTTTCTAACCATAATTCCAGTATCGCTCAAATTTAAAGCATTTTTATATGCTTCCTCTATCCAAAAAGGCATTTCTGTTTGAACAAAACAACAATGTTCGCAACGATAATATTTAACATCGTATTTTTCTAAAACTAAAGTAGTAAATACCCAGTTTGCTTTATTATTACAAACTCTACAATTAAGGGAACTGTTCATAAACAACTATATCTGATTTTAATAAACTTATTTCTTAAATAATTTCATCTTATTAATCCAAAATTGGCGCTTAAAAAAAATAATTTTTTTGTAAATATAAAATAATTTGCTAGGATTGAAATAGTGATCTAAAGTATATTTATCCGCTTTGGTGTTAACAGCTATTGCAGAATGGTTTATAATTTTCTCAATTGGAAATGTTTGCATATTGCTTAATCCAAGTATATCAACTCCAGAAGTGTGCGTTCCGTTATCATTAAAACCAATATTAGCAATCATATTTTTGTTTGGCAATATACTTAAGCCATTGTTTTTCCAAATAGCATAAGTCCATTGATAATCCCAAGTTCCAATTTTATCATGTATTACTGATTTGAAAATATTGTTCCAAAACAAACGTTCTTTTTTTGTTTCAAATTTCTTTTCAATCAAGTTATTAATTTCCGGTTCAGTTAAAAAACTTAAGTCCACATTATAAGCATTCCAAGCACGTTTCCATGTAGCCCAACCCCAAATATGGTTGTAGTTTGAAAAATAATAACTCCCATTTCCTCTAATCATTCCATCTTGAAAATTATTACCTGAAATATGCATAATTCTTTCATCAGAAACATAATAGTTAAGTAATGTTTCGCAGTAATTATAAAAGCTTTGATTTGGTAAACAATCGTCTTCTAAGATAATTCCTTGTTCTTCGTTTTCAAAAAACCAATCAATAGCAGAACTTACGGCTATTTTACAACCTAAATTTTCTGATCTAAAAAGGGTTTTTATCTCACATTCCCAATCTATTAATTTTATAATGTTTCTTGTTTCCTGACAAAGCAAATCTTCCCCTATTTTGTCTTTTCTGGCACCATCTGCTGCAATGTATAGTTTGGCGGGTTTAATGCTTCTAATGCTTTCAAATACTCGTTCTGTGGTATCTGGCCTATTAAATATTAAAAATAGTATTGGGGTTTGAAACACTTTAAATAGTTTTTGCCAAAACTAATAAATCAAAACTATTATTTTTGAAAAAATTGAAGTGAAATTAAACAAAAAAAGCTGACTTAAAAAATTTAACTTTTTTTGTTTAATATAAATTATTTTACAATTTTTACAATGAAGGTTTGCTTGTCCGTTATTACTTTTATAGTGTAAATTCCATTTAAAAGTTTTGAAACATCAATGTTCGATTGATTATTTACCTGCAAAAGTTCCTTGCCATTAATATCATAAACAGAAATTAATGCTATTATATCATTGCTTCCTGTGCTTACATTTAGTAAATTTTGCATAGGATTTGGCGAAACAGAAATGGTATTACTTATTGTTTGATAATCAATTGAAACAGTTTCTGAGTAAATAAAATCTCCATTGAAATCTATTTGTTTTAATCGATAATGAATTGTGTTTGTTTGTTCATTTTTTTGAAACAAATTACCATCTAAAAAAGAATAATTATTCACCGTTACTGTGTTTCCATTTCCATTTACTTTTCCAATAATTCTCCATTCATTTTCAATTATTTTTTCAATTTCAAAATGACTATTATTTTCTTCACTTGCAGTTTTCCAATTTAAAACTATATCATTTCCTTTCCAAATAGCTTTGAATGATAATAGTTTTACTGGTAATGGATTAATAGAACTATCAGAAGATACGGCAAACTCACCACCTAAAGTAGTTATTCCGGTAGTACTTACTATTGGAATTGCAGCAGTTCCACTTCCTAAAACGGATGTTCCTGCTAATGACCAAGAGGTTGCCAAAATATTTCTTCTTACCAACCTTAAATCTGATACGGAAGTAATGCCCGAAAAACCTGTTGCTGTTGCAGTACAAGTATAAGCGCCACCTGCCAAACCATCTGATGGGGTAATTTTCCAATAACCTTCATAAGCAGTTTTATTTAATAGCACAATTGGTGAAGTGGTAAAATCATAAATTGGAAAGCCGGAATTTCCACCTGTTCCAGTTATAAAAGTAGCAGTTAAAGCTCCTCCAGAAGAAGGAGCTGAAGTATAATTAACTTGAATTGGCCTGTAAATGCTTGCTGTTCCTAATGGCATTAATCCTGTTGAACCAACGTTGGTATTGGCAGCAAACCATCTTTTAAAGTTTCCAATTATATTTCCTGATGACCTGTTTAATGTGCCAATTTGAGTAGGGCTTTCACCTAATGTTAAAGTATAGCCATTACAATTTATATTATTAAACATGGCCAAAACTCCTTTTACCATTACGTTTCCTAAAATTGTTTTGGTAGAGCCACTAATAATTAAATTTCCATAATTGGCTGTTACTATATTTTGCGGGGTACTTAACACATATTGCGCATTGCTGCTACTGTGAAATCCAGCTTTATTAGTAAAAATATTTCCTTGAATAGTAAAAGTAAAATTATTACTTACATAAAAAGAATCTGTGCCAAATGAAACTCCGGTAGGTATAACAAAATTACCAGAATTAGTGCCATCTCCAAAAATTACTGTTGTATTAGTTCCTGTTATAAACCAATTTGCTGAAATAGATGGCGAACCATTATTAACTACATAATAATTAGTTCCACTAGCAGAAAAGCTTGTTGGACTTGTTCCTGAACCATCTGTATTTGTACCCCAAGTTGAAAGTGTATTTAAACTTCCGCTACTTTTACTATAGAAAGCATAACCAATTTGAGTGTTTCCTGTTAACGTTGGCGATGTTAAATAATTAGAAAATGCACCTGTGCTATTGTATTCATAAACGGCAAAATAATAAATAGTTCCAGGGCTTAATCCTTTAACGTTAACGGTATTTCCTGTATCACTATAAACTACATAGTTTCCTGTTCCTATTTGAGTTCCCAAACCAAAAGTATCATTTGCTAAATAAGAAAATGAATCCATTGGGTTTGAGCTTACAGCACTAATTGCTTTTGCTAAAACTATTCTTCTGTTTCCATTTCCTTTTGTAAATGTTAATGTTATAGCAGATGAAGTAGCATTACTAAACACTAAATTATTAGAAGCTGTTGTAGGTTCGTTAGCTAAAATTTGATTGCGAAGTATTGAAATATTATTGGATCCATTGTTACTTACTAAAATATCTAGTTTTCCATCACTATTTAAATCGGTTGCAAACAAATCGGTTGGCCCTGTATTAACTGAAAAATTTACTTGAGATGCAAAAGAAGACGAATTAATAAACCCTAAAATAGAAGTGTTTTTAAAAATAGTAATATTATTATTCCCATTATTACAAACCCCAATATCTATTTTATTGTCATTGTCAAAATCAGAAAGTGAAATGCCTTGACAATATGAATTTCCAGAACCTGAGCTTAAGTTATATGATGTTTGAAATAAAATTGAATTTACAGAAGATGTTATGTTCTTTAAAATTGAAATATTATTACTTGTAAAATTTCCTGTTACCAAATCTTTTTTACCATCACCATCTAAATCAGAAGATTTTATAAAACTTGGATAAGAACCGATGGAACAATAAAGAACATTTGTAAATAAAGGACTTCCTACAGATATTGTTGTATTTCGAAAAATAACTAATTGTGAAGAAGTGTAAAGAGTAATAGCTAAATCTTTTTTGGTGTCACCGTCTAAATCTACAATTGAAACCGAAGAAGGTGAACTACCGCATGTATAATCTATTTTAGTAGCAAATGAAATAGTTCCAACTGTACTTGTATTTCTGAAAATAGAAAAACTCGATGAAAAATAGCCTAAAGCAATAATATCTAATTTAGAATCACCATCTATATCATCTATATCAAAACTATGAGGAACGCTAAGTCCTACAATGTCTTGCCTTGTTGCAAAAGTAATTGAGCCAATACTTGATGTTGTATTTCTAAATATTGAAAAAGAGGTGCCTGAATTAGATGAAACTATTAAATCAATTTTGCCATCTCCATCTAAATCTTTAGGATAAATATAGTTTACGGGATTTAAAGTTGAATAGTCAACTTTTGTGGCTAAATTAATAGTTGTAGAATTTGAAAGATTTCTAAAAACAGAAATAGATGAATTTGCTATATTTCCTGATATCATATCTTTTTTTCCATCATTATCTAAATCTGCAGCAGTTATTCCTTGTGGATTTGATGTGCCAACTCCTGATATATAATCAACTTTAGCTGCAAAAGATGTTGTATTTATTTGGGCAAAGGATGTTTTTAATAAAACAATAAAAAGTAAAATTGTAACTGTTTTTTTCATTTGTTTATTTGTTTGGGCAAGCCAAATTTTCACTATCTAAAGCTATTGGTTCTTTTTCAATAATAATATAATTTTTTATTATATTGTTAATTTTTGTTTTTATAGATTTTATAGAATTGGAAATGCTGCTTTTTTTATAGTAATTTCTAAATAATTTTTCATCAGAAAATTTATCAATTAAAATAAACGATGGATGCTTTAAATCTAATATTTCAAGTATTGCTTTTTGGCTAAATAATTTTAAACTTTGTTCTGTTTCGCTTATATCTTCATCTATTTGAATTGATAAGTTTACATTTGGAGTAATGGCCAAACCATTATTAAACCATTGGCTTAAAAGTGTTTTATAATTATAATATTGTGTTATATCTGGTAAATCAATTTGAAATTGTTTTATCCAATAATTATACTCTTCATTTGATAAAATATTGTCTAAAGCTTTTAAACCTAAAGCTCTATTTAAGTTGTTAAGATTGGGCTGAATAATAGACCATGTTCTTTTCCAAGTGGCCCAAGCTCCTGTTTGGTTGTATTTTGAAAAATAATAACTTCCATCACCACTTTTGAAGGAATCATTAAAATTCAAACTATTTATATACATTATTCTACTATCGTTTTTATAGTGATAAAGCAAGGAATCACAAAAGGGGAAAAAGCATTTATTTGGCAAAAAATCACTGTTTATTATAATGCCCATTTCTTCTTTTTTAAAGAACCAGTCCATTGTTTCATTATGTAATTTGTAAATATTTTGCTCTTCGCATTCGGCTTTTATTTTAATTTCACAATTCCACGTAATTTGTTCTGCCAAATTATTTACATAATTTCTTATTATTAAACCATTTGACTGGTTTTTTACAATAATAGCTGCTAAATATATTTTATTAGGCTTGCTGTGCAATACTGTATCAAATACAATTTGAGTGGTACTAGAAATACCTTTAATTAAAAATAAAATTGGCGCAACAATCATAACAAAAAATAATTTGGAATTAATGTTAAAAAATAAATGGCCTTTTAAACCATAACCAAACTAAATGAATTGTAGAATTTATTTTATTTGAAATGAATATTTGAGGTATTTTGAAATATAATTTAGTAATTTGAATGAATATTTGCGTTTTAAAGATTTAAAGATTTAAAAAGTTCGTTTTTTCTTTTAGCAGAAACTTCAATTGATGCTCCATTACTTAGCTCCAATAATCCTGTTTTTCCTTTAATGTATTTTTTAATTTTTGATAGGTTAACTATATAAAAGCTATGTGTTCTAATAAATCCATTTGTAGCAAGTGTTTCTTCAAAATACCCTAAGTTTTTAGAGGCAACTATTTTTTTCCCATTTTCCAAGTAAATAGTGGTGTAGTTTTTATCACTTTCTAAGTAAATAATATTATTAAGTTCTATAAAAACAATTTCACTTTGAGTTTGAATAGCTAATTTATCAAACAATTTGTTTTGAAGTAATTTCTCTTTAAAAATTTCTATTATTTCAGTTTTATTTGGTAAAACCGATTCAAATTTATCTAATGAATTTTGCAATTCATTTTGATTAATTGGTTTAAGTAAATAATCAAGTGCCGAAAACCTGATAGCATTTATTGCATATTGGTCAAAAGCGGTAGTAAATACAATTTGGAATTTTATATTGGTAAGGTTTTTTATTACGCTAAAACCATTTCCACCAGGAATATGTATGTCTAAAAACAAAATATGAATATCATTTTTATTTTCTTCTATTAACCTTAAGGCACTTTCTACAGAATTTGCAGTTCCAACAATATTTATATTTTGATTGCATTCAAATAAAAGTTTTTCTAGAACTTCTACACAGTTCTTCTCATCGTCAACTATAGCTACGTTTATCATTTTAATTAAATTGGAATACTAATTTTTACTAACGTTCCTTTTGATACATTGTTTTCATATAAATCTGTAATCACTATCAAGTTTTCACTTCTTTTTTTGTTAGAAAGCAAACGAAGTCTTTCACGAGTATAGTTTATTCCAGTTGATTCAAATTTTATGTTTTCATCATCTTTTAACAATTCCGATTGTACTCTTCCAATTCCATTATCTTGAATTGTACAAACTAAAAAATTGTTTTCTTTTGTTATATAAATCTCAAGTTTACCCTTTCCTTTAATATTTGAAATTCCATATTTAATGGTATTTTCTACAAAAGGAAGTAAAATTAACGGAGGTATTAAACAATTCAATAGTTCATTGTTTAAGTTTAAAATATATTCTATTTTGTTTTCAAAACGCATTTGTTCCAATTCAATATATTTTTCAATCAAATCAACTTCATCTTTCAAAAAAATCTCATTTTCTTTAGCATATTTCATTATTAACCTTAGCAAAACAGAAAAAGTTGAAAGGTATTTGCTTGCTTCTTTATTCTTGTTATAAATTATATAATACTGAAGCGAACTTAAAGTATTATATATAAAATGTGGATTCATATGTAATCTAATTGCCTTTAATTCTGCATCTATTATTCTTTTCTCGGTTTCGTTTTTTTCCTTAAAAACCTTTATTCTGATTCTTATTATTATAAAAAAAACAATTGTAAAAAACACATATAAAGTTAAAATAAACCACCATTTTTTCCAGAAAGGAGAATTAATTATAAAATTAATAGTGGCTGGCTTGTCACTCCAAACGCCATCTATATTTCTAGCCCAAACAGAAAATGTATAAGTTCCGGGCGAAAGTGCGCCTAATTGAATTTTATTTAATTTAGTAATTTCTGTACTTGAATCCTTTTTATTAATTAACCTATATTTATAAATAATATTATTAGCACTTCTAAACGAAATAGTTTTATAATTAATTGAAACATTGATTTCGTTATACAAAAGATTATAATTATTTAAAATGCTTTGCTCTTTGTTATTTATTTGAACATTTTCTATAAAAACCTTTGGCTTACTTGATGTTAATTTAATGTTTTCAGGAAATATACTTACGCCTTTATTCGTTGCTACATAAACATTTCCTTTATGAATTAACAAGTCGTTTGCTTCATTATAAATTAACAAATCGTTTGCAGTAAAATTAGAAACAGCAATTAAACTATCATTTTTGTCAAGTTCTAAACGGCTTACTCCTTTGTTAGAGCAAATCCAAATTCTATTATTTATATAATATGTTTTGGTACAATAATTACTAAGCAAACCTTCATCAATATTGTAAAATCTTTGCCTATTATTTTTTAAAATACATAAACCTTTATCCAAAGTTCCAATAATCAAACTTTTATTGGCTGTCATCCAAACATCTTGAATAGAATATGGAAAATTGATTTTTTTTAAGGTGGCGGTGTTTTTATTAAATACTATTTCCATTAAACCATTTTTTATTTTAGTAAAAATGTTCAAAACAGTATCATTATCTTCAAAATAAATTGGAGGTAATTGAGGTAATTCATTTTTCATTTTTAACCAAAGTGGAGTGCTATAAAACAATAGTTTTGGTTTATTTACCCCTTTTCTGAATCCAAGTTTTGTAATTGTATATAAATTTGGCAAATCGTTTTGAGGAAAATGATATATTATTTCATTATAACCAGGTATTGAATACATTTTCAACTTTCTGTTTTTGATTTGAAACAAGTTGGAATTCATAAAAAAAACACCATCGTTCTTAGTTTGAAATGCATCAGATATAGCAGCACCTAATGTCTTATCTTTTTCTGGTATTAATTTATTAAAAGTGGCTATTTTATTGTTTTGAATAAGCGATATTTTTCCGTCTAATGAAAAAGTGAAAATGTCGTTCCCATCTTTTTTTATATACCTTACTGAATTTTTCTTTAGTCCATCTGATTTATCAAAATGAAACGCATTCATGTTACAATTAAACGCTCCATTTTCTGATGTACAAAACCACCAAGTTTTATCTCGTAATTGTTTTATATCTAATACAATATTATCACTTAAATAAACGGAAATATTTGTTTTACTAATCAATCCATTTTTAAATTGAAAAGCTCCTTTTAAAGTTCCAATCCAAATATCTTTTGAAAAAGTATCTTCATAAAATGAAAACAATTGATTGTCTTTTAATGAATAAACTAATTCTAGTTTGTTATTAGTCAAACTAAAAACTCCTTTTGCGTTTGATATTAGTAAGGATTTGTCTTGCTTCTGAAAAAATCTTGTAACAATTCTATTTTTTAAAACAGAAACGGGGATATTGATTTTTTGGATTTTAAAATTTTTATTCAAAATTAAAACCTCCGTATTGTTACTTACAATAAAACTATTGTTTCCAATGTTTTTAAAATTATAAAAAATATTTGTGTCATTTGTAAAACTATAATACTTAAAAATATTAAAATTATTGTTTAAAAAGAATATTTCACCTGTTCTTGTTAAAAACCATGTCTTATTGTTTTTGTCTATATCAATCCAACAAATTTTCTTGTTTGTTATTAACTGGTGAAATTCATTCTTTGAATAATAAAATACTTTAAAGTTTTTGGAAACAAGCCATATTACATTGTTTTTATCCTTGATAATTTGGTAAAATCCGCTTTCAGTTAAACCATTTTTTTCACCAAAGTATTCAAAAGTTACACCATCATACCTTGAAATTCCTTTTTCGGTAGCAAACCAAACATAACCTTGATTATCTTCCTGCATGGCATAAACAAATGAACTTTGTAATCCTTCATTAATGCTAATATTTTTTAAATTATAATGCTGTGCAATTGTAAAAAGTGGAAAAACACACACAAAAATTAAAATCAGTGCTTTAAAAAAAAATGATGTTTGCAAAATAATTTCTCCATTAAATTATACTTTTTTTACTTTAAAAAACAATAGTATTGGAATTATAAATAAAACCATTTACGGCAAACAATTGTTCAATAGTCAGTGGCAAGTTTAACTAATATTTTTAAAGATATAAATTTATTTTTAAAACGAAAAATCATCTATTAATTAAGTGTTTTTTCTTGAAATTTTTTTGTTTAATCAAACCTAATAAATATGAAGGTAGTAGTTTTAGCAGGTGTATTAGTATATTTTAAATGAAGAGATGGATACTAAGCCAAAACCAAATTTATGGCATAAAATATTTAAAAATCTAAGAAAAAAAAGGATTAATATACTATGGAATTTTTGTGTTTTTAATTATAATTAACTAGCTATCAGCATATCTTGTGAAACGAACTCCTGTAATGACTTAGACTCAGTTAAAAAACCATGTTAAATCTTTTCCAAAACCCAAATTACATGATCAGGAAAAGGAGAAGGCAAACCAGTATATGGGGTTGAACCACTGCGAAGACCAAAAGCTTTGGAGTAATTAAAAATTGCAGCAAGCGAAAAATTTAAATTAAAAAAATATTTGCTATTATAACATTTTCTTGTCTCCTTAATTTTAAATCCTTTTAATTCAGAAATATATTTTTGAGAAGGAAAAACAATATGTTCAGGAAAGTTTACATACCACCAATTTGCTTTTGATTCTTTAAAACCCCAACATGATACATCGCCAGTAAAAATTATTAGTTTACCATTAGTATTAAGGCTATTCAAACAATCATTGAAAAATTGTGGCACATTATACACATGTTCCAACAAATCAAAAGCGGTAATCACATCTACTTTCTTGTTTAATTCATTAATAGATTTGAATGCTTGATGCTGTTTGGTTTCTAAAAAAGTTCTGCTTTGTTCAGAATATTCTACAGCAAATGTTTCGGCTCCATGTTTCCTTGCAAAATCGAGAAATTCGCCTGTATTAGCGCCTATATCCAAAACTGTAGCGCCTTTTTTTATCTGTTTTGAAAAAAATTTTACTACTGAACTGGTTTTTTCCTTTTCAAAAGGTGCTGTTTTCCACCTCTCGCCAGATTGACTTTGAGCATATAATTGATAACTATCCGATTCATTCACACAATATTGAGTAAATGAGCTTTCACATGCTTTGCAATGCCAAAGTTCGGGTTTGTTTTTTAACTCTACTTCAGTGGTTGAATAATATAAATTATCATCATAGTTCAATGTGTGAACATTTTCTATTTGATTAGAACTACATAAAGGGCAACTGGTATAGAAAAGTGAGTTTTCAATTTTAATCATTAGTCATTTAAATTAATTATTTGGTCAAAACTTTCGTTTAATTTTTGTAAGCTATTTTGCCTATAAAAGGTTTTCCTTAATGTTTCATTTTCAATAAGTAGTTTTTCATAATTATCAAATAAGAAATTTAGCGCTTTTAAATGTTCGCTTAAATCACTTTCAGGTGTTGTTACACCAAGTTTAAACATTGTTACAGTATCTCCAATATAGTATTTGTTTACAGCCATTACTAATTTATTAAAATAAGCGGCTTTTGTTAGCACATTACTTGATGTTAAAAAATTTTGATAGACAACAAATGCAATATCAAAGGTGCTAAAGATTGCGTTGTATGTAGTTTCTTGACTTATATAATTTAAATACAAAAATTTGTTTTCAATGTTACTGTTGAAATAACTTTCAATAACTTCCTTTTGTTCTAAAGTGTACTCAGCATAATTTATTTCTCCTACAAATACGTAAAAAAACTTCTTTTCGTCTGAGTTTTTAGCTAAATTAATCATTTCTAACACGCCTTTTCGTTTCTCAAGACCAATTATACCTACAATTCTTCGACTTGCTGATTTTAACTTAATACTTTCTGCAATAGTATTTTTGCTATCAATTTCAGTATTAATAATATCTGGGAAAGAGGCAACACTTTTACCTATTCTATTGCTCAATTGATTACAAATAAAGGAGTCAAGAAGGGCAACAGATTTACAAGATTTTGCACTTAATATATTATCTCTATCTATAAATTTAGTTCTTTTATTCTGTTTAAATGAATTTAAACGCATATGATTAGGCTGAAAGTATAGGCCACTCCAATTATATGCAAAAATATAATTAATGAAAAAATGCGGAATGTATTTAAACAAAAAACTATCAAGCCAAGCCAAAAAAACCAAATCAACCTTAATGTGATGATTTTTTTCCAGAACTGCTAGTTTTTTTTTTAAATAATACCACCTATAAAGTGTATTTAAATACCTATTTATTACACTTGGCAGAAAGGAATTAAACTCTTTATTTTCAATATTTTGGGCAAAAAAACTGCTGGCATGTTGAGGCAAATTATTCTTAACAAAGTCGCTAATTACTTCTTTTTGAGGCATCAATACACAAACCTTATATCCCTTGTTTAACAAACAAGTAACAAAAAATTTCATATAAGTTAAATGATGGCCTTTAAAATGAGGGTCAACAAGTGCGATAACCTTAGTCATTTTTACTTTTTTATTGAATCAAATATTTCAACCAAAATATTTTCTACATTATACTTCCAAGTCCATTCGGGAAAGTCAGATTTAAACTTTGACATATCACTAATGTACCAAATATGATCGCCTATTCTATTTTGTTCCGAATAAGAATAATTCATCTTTTTTTCTGTAATAGTTTGACACAATTGAATTGCTTCCTTCATAGAGCAATTAGAAAATCTGCCACCACCAGCATTATACACTTCGCCTTGCTTAGGATTTTGGTAAAAATGCCAAAACATATTAACCAAATCGTTGCTATGAATATTATCTCTAACCTGTTTGCCATTGTAACCAAAAACAGTATAGTGGTCACCAGTAATAGCGCATTTCATTAAGTAAGATAGGAAACCATGTAATTGTGTTCCAGAGTGTCTTGGTCCAGTTAAACAACCACCTCTAAACACACCTACATTCATGTTAAAATATTTGCCATATTCTTGTGCTAAAACATCGGCCGCCACTTTAGAAGCACCAAACAACGAATGCTTGGTGTTATCAATACTCATTTCCTCATCTATTCCATTTTTAAAGTATGCGTGGTTTTCATTTAACTCCCATCTTTCTTCAAGTTCTATAAGTGGTAAAAAGTTGGGACGATCACCATACACCTTATTAGTTGAGGTAAAAATAAAAACAGCATTGGCACAATAGTTTCTTGTGTTTTCAAGTAAATTTAAAGTTCCGTTTGCATTTATACTGAAATCGACAAAAGGATCTTTTGCCGCCCAATCGTGGCTAGGTTGTGCCGCTGTATGTACTATTAATTTAATATCTGCACCATATTCTTTAAATAAATTTTCTAGAGAAACATTATCCCTTATATCAATATTATAATGCTTGTAATTACTAACTGTATTTATTAATACGTCTCTATTCCATAAAGTGGATGCTTGTTGACCAAATAATACTTCTCGATAATTATTATCAATTCCAATAATTAAGTCAAACTTATCAGAAAAAAAAGTTACTGATTCACTACCTATTAACCCAGCAGAACCCGTTATCAATGCTATATTCATGCTAATTTCTTTTTATTAAATTAAGATTTTCAAAAATTCCATCAATTTGAAGAAGTCTATTATTAATTTTATAATCTTTACGCCATTCAAAGCCTGTATCTATCATCACAAAACCCAAATCCTCCATCATTTTAAAAAGTTCGGAGGTGTTATATTGCCCTTCATAAAACTTGTCAAATGACAACTCTAAAATAACGTAAGATGTGTTTTTTAAAGTATTTACACCGCCTTTAAGCACCTCAAGCTCAAAACCTTGAACATCTATTTTTATTGTATCTGGCTGAGGCAATCCATGATTTTGAATAAGATCATCTAGCCTAAAAATTTCTGCATTTTCCTCTTCTTCACTGTTTAAATCAGCTGCAAATGCATAATCACTTTTTACGTCTAAAAATGAAGCGCTAGCTGTGCCGCCAATAATACTGCGCACTTCGTTTACATTTCCTAAACCTGCTTTAAAAATTTTTTTACTCGTTTTGCCAAGATTTATAACATTTAACTTGTCTACAAATTTCTGTTGAGGCTCAAAAAAAATTACACTTTGTACATTATCAGCGCAGCTAGTTAGTGTTTTGCTCCAGTCACCATTGTTTGCTCCAATATCGTAAACAACTTTAGGTTGCGTATATTTAAGTAAACTTTGTATGGTTACAAAAGCATCAATGTGTTTGGCATGTTTATGAATTTTTATTGTAAAAATGCCTCTTGCCTTACTTACAATAAAATCAAACCCAAAAGCTTTAAAAAAATATACAATTAACCTGCCCATTTATTAAGTATTATGAAAGCCCAAAAGTAATTTTTTTTCTAATAAAAACAAACCTCCATGTTGCCAATATATAAATAAAACCATGCATAAAATAAAAAATAAAACCACAACAACAAATTGTTAATTAGCATGAAACTTGGCAAAATTTTACAATTTATAAATGAAATGAAATCGATTTTAAAGATTGCTTTATTTCTAATATTTTATCTTTTTCTAACTATTACAAATAATTTTTTTCTTTTGTTTTAGGTAAAATATCAATGCTAAGTCTCATTATTTAATTACCTAATTTGAGTAGAAATAAATCTAAGTCAAAAATTCTTTGACAATATAAATATAATCAGGAAAACTTGATTGTCATTAACTTGATGCACTTAAAGCAAAAATAAAAAACAATTGGCCAAGATTGTCAATAATGTTTAAAAATATTAGAATGGAAAATCTATTACCCTAAAAGTTAAATCAAAGAAAAATACAAGACTAGATTTGTAAATTTATTTAAAGACAATTAGTGTTTTAAATATTTTACAATGTCTATAATATTTAATGGATTAAGTGCTTTTAAAAACAAAGCCCATGACTGTTTTGGTTTATAAAAAGTTAAGCAATTTATGGTACTTATTAAGTAGGTTATTAATATTGAATAAGCCGCTCCTATTGCTCCAAAAACAGGTATCAATTTAATATTTAGTAATATTGCTATAACCATTGAAAGTAACTGAAAAAATATTAAATATTTCTGTTTGTTTTCGGCTACCATCCACATTCCCCAAGCTGTTCCATAAAATATTGGAATTGTTGACCAAATATGTATTTTAAATATTTGTGGCGACAGGTAATACTTTTCTTTGTATAAAAATGTTATAATATAATCTCCTAAAAAATAACCTCCTATGCAAATAATAAATGAAGACCATAACATGATTGAATACAACTGTGTTAATCGCTTATATTGTAATTCCTTATTATCCCTATTATTAATAATACCAGGAAGTATAGCAGCACAAATTGCAACTGGTATAAAAAACGATGCTTCACTTATTCTAACCGCTGCAGCATAATTTCCAAGTGCGTTTAAGTCCAAA
Organism: uncultured Bacteroidota bacterium; assembly: GCA_903901345.1. Lineage (GTDB taxonomy): Bacteria > Bacteroidota > Bacteroidia > UKL13-3 > UKL13-3 > JAAFJM01. Next base: position 17,653 of record CAIUQQ010000228.1, read on the forward strand.
AACCTTTTTATTAGAATTTGATCCATTTTTTGGTAAACCATCATTACAAATCCTGAAACAATGATTGGCCAAGAGTGGCCTAATAATATTTTAGCTTCTAACCACGAAAATTTCCATTTATTTATATATTGTCCATTAGTTTTATAAAACCAAAACTGATTTATTAATGTAAGTGCAGCTTCCAAAACTACCATAGATGCAAAATATTCAACAGGTTTGTTAAAATAAATTAACAGCAGCTTTACGATGGAAGAAAGGACCAATGTTATTACTTGATTGATGGCGGTATATTTTCCTAATACTTGCGATTGAAAGTAAAAATCAACCACAGTAAAAGCCTGCAAAACAACCGATAAACTTACCAAAAACACAATATATGTATTTTGCGCATCATCTCTAATTGAGGAATAAAAAGTAGCAGCTACAACTACAGCAATTGCGCCAATTAAACGCAAATAAAAACTGGTTCCAAGAATTTCGTTTTTATGTTTATTTCTGGTAATTAGCTCTCTAACAATTATACTATCCATTCCTAAAGAAGAAAAAATAGTGAAAATTGCTACCACGTTAAGTGCATAACTTATCATTCCAAATTGCTCAGGACCAAGATAACGAGCTACTAAAATGCCAACTAAAATGCCTGAGATAATTCTTGATAATTTTTCAATTAATATCCAAGAAGTATTGACAATGTACTTTTTTGATGCTTTTACTTCTACCATTTATAATGCTTGTAATTAAAGGAACAATAATAAGTGTTTTGAAATTGTCCTTTGTTATTTTTAAATTTTAAAACAATTTTAGCCAAATACGTGCCAAAGTATCCGTATTCATTTATTTCAACTATTTTGCAACAAAATATATACTTTTTTGACAACAAAAGAATCCATTTTATTCACTTTAAATAAAACCTTTCCCAATAATTTATTTGAGATAAATGTATCCGCTTGTAAATTAAATATTTCTTTAAATAACAAAAAATTCGATTTTTGGATAAACGATTGGTTCAATAAAAAGGAAATTATTTTATCAATTATCCGTTCAAAACTTGGTAAAAACAAAAGGATATTTGGTAGGAATTGCGAAGTAAAAAAAGTGAATAAACTATTGGCCGAAACCTTTTTAAACCAAAACCATTTACTTGGTTTTAAAACAGCCTATTTTAAGTATGCTTTGTACAACCAGCAAGAGATTATAGCTATTGCGACATTTAGCAAAGGAAGAAAAATGAATAGGCTAGCAGCCAATAAACGTTCGTTTGAATTGATCAGTTTTTGTTGTAAAAAAGGAGTGTCGGTTACGGGTGGTTTAAGTAAATTATTGAAAGCATTTGTTACCGATTTACAGCCTGGCGATATAATGACTTATATAGATAAAGATTGGAGTGATGGAAGTTCTTATTTGAATTTAGGATTTGAAATTCACAGCGAAACGGAATCACAATCTTATGTTTTTGATAAAATAAATTTAGAAAAATATCATTTAGAAAAACTTCCTGAAAACATTTTTATTTTATTGCAAAGCAACAGCCAAAACTCAGAAATAGTAAAAAACTCGGGTAACTTAAAACTAGTTTACACGCTTTAAAATCGCTTTTTTATTGTTTCTTTTACAAAATGGTAAAACATGGGTATAATTGTTTGCTTAAAAATATGGCTAAACCAATTGGCTTAATTACATTCGCACTCATTAATTTATTCTAAAACTTTTAAAAATGACAAATATAGCTGAACTTCAATCTATTTCTAGTCAAATGCGTAGAGACGTATTACGCATGGTACACGCAGTAAAATCAGGTCATCCGGGCGGTTCTATTGGCTGTGCTGATTTTTTTGCAGCACTTTATTTTGAGGTAATGAAACACAATCCTAGTTTTGATATGAACGCAGCTGAAGAAGATGTTTTCTTTTTATCGAACGGACATATTTCACCAATATTTTATAGTGCATTGGCTCGTTCTGGTTATTTTGAAGTGAGTGAATTAAGCACTTTTAGAAAACTAAATAGTCGTTTACAAGGTCATCCGGCCACGGCTGAACATTTGCCTGGAATAAGAATGGCAAGTGGTTCATTAGGCCAAGGAATTTCGGTAGCGGCTGGTGCTGCATTGGCAAAAAAACTAAATGGCGATAAGCATATTGTTTATGCTTTAATGGGCGATGGAGAAATTCAAGAAGGCCAAAACTGGGAAGCGTTTATGTTTGCTGCGCACCAAAAAATTGATAATTTAATTGTTACCATCGATTTTAACGGACAACAAATAGATGGAAGCACCCAAAAAGTGATGGGCATTGGGGCTGATATTGAAGACAAAATGAAAGCTTTTGGCTGGACGGTTTTGCACATGGATGGTCATAATTTTGAAAGTATTTTAGCTACAATGGCAGAAGCAAAAAGCCTTTGCGGACAAGGGAAACCAATTTTTATTATGATGAAAACCGAAATGGGTTATCCAGTTGATTTTATGATGGGAAGTCATAAATGGCACGGTGTTTCGCCTAATGATGCTGAACTATCAAATGCTTTAAGTCAATTACCTGAAACATTAGGCGATTACTAAATTATAAATTTAAACGTTATTTAATAAGAACAATTTGAAATATTCTAATAAAAACAATTTTAATAAAAAATGGCTGCTTTTATTTGTTGCTGTTTTTTTATTAAATACGGCTAACAATTTTATTGCTGCGCAACAAATTTACAGGCCAGCAAAAACCAGAATATTGTTTTTATTAGATGCAAGCGGAAGCATGTTTGCCCGCATGGAGCGTGATACAAGGATAAATATTGCCAAGCGTTTGTTGTCAAACATTGTTGATAGTTTACAAGGAGCAAAAAACGTAGAATTAGCTTTACGCGTATATGGACATACCTCGCCACCGGCAAAACGTGATTGTAAAGACACTCGTTTAGAAGTTCCTTTTAGATTAAATAATCATGCTGATATTAAGAAACGTATTCAGTCTATTTCACCAAAAGGAACTACATTAATAGCCTATTCATTGCAGCAAGCTGCTTACGATTTTCCGTTAGAACCCAATACCAGAAATGTAATCATTTTAATTACCGATGGCATTGAAGAATGCCAAGGCGATCCTTGCGCTATTTCGGAAGCATTGCAAAGCAAAGGAGTAGTTTTAAAACCTTTTATTATTGGACTTGGCAGCACTGCCGATTTTCAAAAAGCTTTTGAATGCGTTGGCCGCTATTACGATGCAAATACCGAAGAACAATTCAATACGGTATTAAACATGGTGGTTTCGCAAGCATTGAATAATACTACTGCTCAGGTTAATTTATTAGATATTTACAGCAAGCCAACTGAAAGCAATGTAAACATGACTTTTTATGAAACCGAACATAACCAAATGGTTTATAATTACATGCACACCATTAATGAAAAAGGAAATCCTGATACCATTTTATTAGACCCATTATACAAATACAAAATGGTGGTTCATACCATTCCGCCAATTGTTAAAGACAATATAAGTGTAACCGCAGGAAAGCACACCATTATAGGCGTAGATGCTGCACAAGGTGAACTATTTGTAAGAATAGACGGTGTTACTAATTACGACAACTTAAAGTTCATTGTAAGGCCAAGTAATCAGAACAAAACATTGCATGTTCAAAATGCAAATATCAAAGAAAAATATTTAGTTGGTAAATACGATTTAGAAATTTTGACGCTGCCTCGAAGGGAGGTTAAAGGTGCATCTATAGAACAAAACATGGTAACAACCATTCAAATTCCTCAACCAGGAAAATTAAATATTAATTACCCAATTCAAAATTTTTATGCGGATATTTATGAAGTTATTAGAGGCGAATTAATTTGGGTCCATAAACTTCCGGTCGATATTCAAAAACATAATGTAATTATTCAACCTGGCGACTACAAATTAATATATAGAGGAAAAGGTGCTACTAGAAGCAATAATACATTTATTAGGGAATTTAAAATAAACTCGGGACAAGCTACCAACATTACGTTGAACTAATAATTTATAGTTTTACTAACCACGTTTTTTTAAACTAATTTTTAATTTTTTAACAATTATTTATTCGTATAAATATTTGATTTCTCTTTTTATTTAATACATTTGAATTTCTTAAAAACAATTAAAATCAAAGTCTATGAAAAAAACCATTCAATCAATTGCTATTGCAGCTTTTGCAATCTCATTTACCTTTACTTCTTGTAGTAAAGACGAAACTACAACTCCTAGCGGACCTACAGTATCACTTACAGACAGTACAGGTACTGGAATAGTTGACACTACCAATTTTTTCACTTCTACCTGGATGACACTTAAAGTAACACCATCATCGGGAACTACTATTGATGCAATAAAAACTGATATTAAAGTTGACGGAGTGATTATAGCTCCTGGTACTTATGACGTTGTAAGTGCTTCACAAAAAGATGGTTTTACTGAGAGCGCACCTGTTGATTTTATTGTAAGCGCATTAAAAATTGCTTTTGGAAAAACTGTTACATTTATTATTAATGTAAAAGACAACAAAGGTTTAATTAAAACTGCTGAATTAACATATAATGTAAAAGTTGACCACGCCATTTTAGCTTCAACTGAAATAGAATTAGGCGCCCAAACTAATACCACTATTCCTTACAAATTTGTTGGATTAGCAGATAATTTTGCAACTTATACAGCCGGAACTGCTGGAACTGCTAAAGCAAATTCTGACAAAATTGATTTTGTATATTATTACGGAACTACAGATAAAAATGCATTTGCAGCACCTAGTAATGCAGATGGTGCAAAAATTATTTGGAACTCAGAAATAAATATGTGGGGTGTTCAAAACAAAACTAAATTTTTAGCAAGTACAGTAACTTCTACTGAGTTTGATAATATTAAAAACACAACAAAAGTTGATGATACATTTGCTGCATTAAACTTTACAACTGGTACAACCGATAAAATAACTTCATTAGCTGTTGGTTCTGTTTATGCATTTCAAACTGCTGCTGGCGTTAAAGGATTGGCTAAATTTACTGCTATTTCAGCAGATGCTACGGGTTCAACTAAGGTTGTTTTGATTTGCCAAAACTAAAATTCTTAACTAATATTTTAATAAAAAAACTGCTTCATTATTGGAGCAGTTTTTTTATGCATAACCCATAATACGCGTTAGAACTTAGTTATGAGCGTTAAATATATAATAAATCAGTTCATTAAATTTTAAAATAATAGCAGAGCTGCGTTTTTCTAATTTTAGGAAATGCTGATTTGAAGTAGGTTTGACCCATAATAGATTTTCTAATGCGTATTTTGGGTTTAATTGTGAATAATAGTGGCAAATAAATTTGGTAGTTTTTAGCTTCGCAATGTTTATTTTGCGAAGAATTAATACAATCTCATCTCAACAATCATACAAAATGAAAACATTTGAAATTCAAAACACTAAAGATACCAGAAGCGGATTTGGCGAAGGATTACACGAACTTGGCAAAAAAAATGAACGCGTAGTTGCGCTTTGTGCAGACTTAATTGGGTCTTTAAAAATGGATGCTTTTATCAAAGATTATCCAAACAGGTTTTTTCAAATGGGAATTGCTGAAGCAAATATGATAAGTGTAGCAGCTGGCTTAACCATTGGTGGACATATTCCTTTTACAGGTACATTTGCTAATTTTTCAACTGGAAGGGTTTACGATCAAATTCGTCAATCAGTAGCATATTCAAATAAAAATGTAAAAATTTGTGCTTCTCACGCTGGTTTAACTTTAGGTGAAGATGGTGCAACTCACCAAATATTGGAAGATATTGGCTTAATGAAAATGCTACCAAATATGGTGGTAATCAATCCTTGCGATTTTAACCAAACCAAAGCAGCAACCATTGCCATTGCCGATTATGAAGGCCCAGTTTACTTGCGTTTTGGCCGTCCGGCAGTTCCTAACTTTACTCCTGTTGACCAACATTTTGAAATTGGAAAAGCCATTTTGCTAAACGAAGGTGCAGATGTAAGTATTTTTGCAACCGGGCATTTGGTTTGGAAAGCCATAGAAGCTGGTCATATTTTAGCCGAAAAAGGTATCCATGCAGAAATTATAAATATTCATACCATTAAACCTTTAGATGCTGCTGCAATATTAGCGAGTGTTGCTAAAACTGGTTGTGCAGTTACTGCCGAAGAGCACCAAATGAATGGTGGATTAGGAGATAGTATTTGCCAGTTATTGGCAATAAACAACCCAACTCCTATAGAAATGGTAGCCGTTAACGATAGCTTTGGTGAAAGTGGAACTCCAGATCAATTAATGGAAAAATATGGCTTAACTGCTAACGCAATTGTAGAAAAAGCCATGAAAGTAATTACAAGAAAAAAATAATTTTTTAAACCATTATCAACAAAAAAAGAGGACTAAAATTTAGTCCTCTTTTTTTGTTTATTATAATTTGCAAATCAAATTTATTTGCCGTAAAAACCTTTATAACGTTCGCTTTGTGCTTTAGCAAAAACGGTTAATTCTTCCATTCTTTTTCTAACCCTTCTTGGAATATCATAAGTAGTTAACTTAGCAGTCAAAGATTTTGCTTTTGAAAAATCATCCACAAAAATATATGCTTCAATTAAGTTTAAATAAGTAATGTAAGTTACTTCTTCATCTATTCTTGCTTTTTTATTTTGTACATCAGATTCCAACAATG
>CAIUQQ010000229.1 GCA_903901345.1 uncultured Bacteroidota bacterium
AAAAAGGTTTTTACATTTATAACAAAGGCATAAATTGCATAAATTATGAGTGAATATAGAATTACAACAGCAGATGAATTGTATTTTGTATCCTTAACAGTTGTTGGTTGGGTAGATGTTTTTACAAGAAATGAATACAAAGATATTTTGATTAAAAACCTACAATATTGTCAGCAAAATGAAAAATTAGAAATATTTAGTTATGTAATAATGAGCAATCATATACATTTAGTTTGCCGAAGATTAGACAATGATTTGAAGGAATTATTAGGCAGATTTAAAAGTAATAGTGCAAAGCAAATTATAAAAGCAATAGAAGATAACCCACACGAAAGTAGGAAAGAATGGTTATTATATTTGTATAATTATTTTGCCAAGGCAAATAAGCAATTCAGCAAAAACCATTTTTGACAATACACGGTTCATCCAATATTATTATATTCAAATGAAGTGATTAAACAAAAGATAAATTATATTCATCAAAACCCAGTAAGAGCTGGTTTGGTAAATGAACCTGAAAATTATATTTATAGTAGTGCAAATAAACACAGTGTTTTAAAAGTTTTAGAATGGTAATAAATAAAATAATAAAAAGCCGGAGGCTTAACGATAAACTCACTAGCGAGACGCTAGCGAGTGCGGAATACTACCCCCTTAATAGTAAATTAGTAGTCAATATCCCAATCACAATCTACACATTCAAACTTTATAGATATAATTTTATTTCCCTCAAATGTATAAATATGCTTTAGTCCAATTACGCAAGATTCTATCACAACCACCTTGTATTTTTTTTTCAATTTGTCTGAAAATGATCTAAAAAAAGTTTTATAAAAATCAACACTGTTCATCCCAACTTTAATACCGTTTGAAGAAACTATTGAACTGTCATAAAGCGATCCTTTAATAATGTAGGAGCCCTGAGCAGCATCAGTGTCATTATCGAAATGGAGAAAGAGTTTGTTTTGTTCATGTTTTAATTCATAAAAATATAACGTTTCATTTTGCTGATGGCTCACTACACTAAATTTTTTTAGTAAACTTGATTTCAAATCTTCTTCTTTATTTATTTTTCCAAATGGGTAATAAACATATTTCGAGCAAGAAACTATATCAAGCGTATCTCCATCTGATTTATTTGACGTTATAAATTGAAATACTTCTTTTGGAATAACCCGTTCTTTTGCAATTATGACATATTTAGACGAATCAATTTCGTTAATAATTTCAGTTTGCTTATTCTCAGATGAGCATGAGCTTAAGAGTAAGCCATTAAATAGCACAAGTAAAATATTGATTTTCTTCATCTATACTTAATTTAAATTCCAAAGTTATATAAAAATTTATAGCGTCATTATTGTTATTACTTAAGGTGTTTTCTTCACTTCTGTAGTAGCTTCAACTTTTGGCACTTCGTCAATTTTTTTTCCATCTGCAGTTTCTACGTTTGGTCTATAGAACCCTGCGAATTCTTTATCGGGCCTGTAGTCTTTTGCCGGTATCGCATATGGGTTTGATTTAACACCTTTCCCTGCCCCAGCAGCATGAATTAACTTAATATTTCCTTTAGCATCAACTTCTGAGACAATACCAACATGTCCACCAGACCAAATCTCTTTTGGCAGGTTGGTTTTTGTATCAATCACAGGTTTCCCCCCCTTGTCTTTGACAACTGTCCATTCGCCCCAAACTGCAATATCTCCAACTTGAGCTTTCTGAGATTTTGTAAATTTTTCTGAATTGGACAAATATTTTGAAAGCTCTCCGGAAGTTTTAGCTTCTACTTTATCAGTAATACCGTCAGCCTTTAAAACTCGACATACAAGTTCTGAACAATCGGTATATTTTAAAGCGTCAGCAGTAGATCCTGTTCTCAATGCTCCTCCATTTAATTTCAGGTCTTGAGAGTATATAAGTCCTTTGCAAAAAAAGCTCGATGCTGCTTTTACCCTGTCTCCAGGACCTTGTCCGTCAAAATCAACATATCTAATTGAAATATTAGCCGCAAAAGCAAAAGGACTTAGGTCTGGAAAGTCTTTGATTCTAGTATCTAAACTTATAAATCTTCCTAACCTAGGGTCATGTATTCTCGCACCAAAATCATAGGCATTTCCTTCACTATAAGTTTCGTTATCACGTTCTTTACCATTGAAGTGGAAGCGGTAACCCAACCCATAACCTTGCAAACCCTTTACAGGCTTGCTGTAAAGGTGTTTTTTCGGGTTATAAAAATGATAATTGGTTAATTGCATTTTGTACTTCAAATAACGTGTTTTTTTATCACAAAAAACCGCTTTAGTTTTTGGCTGAAGCGGTTTTGGTTTTAAGTGTTGTGATGCTAATAATGGATTACTCAGATTAGAAAATTATGTTTTATAATTGAACTAGCGAGAATGAGTTTGTTTAGTATGATTGTACTAATGATTCTAGCGGAATATTTAGCTTTTCATGAAGGTTACGAACCATTTCTAAAGTTAGTTTTCGCTTTCGGTTTAGCACATCACTTACACGACTACTAAATCCCAATATTTCGCCTAATTCCTTTTTAGAAATATTCATTTGTTCCATTCTGTATTTTATAGCTTCAACCGGATCAGGCGAAGCAATTACAAAGTTTTTATCTTCATAGTCTTTTATAACCAAAGCTAACAATTGCGCTTCTTTTCCCTCTGAAGTATTCGATTTTGCAAGAAATATTTCTTCAAACCTATATAAATAGTTTTGATATTGTGTTTTGTTTTTAATTACCTCTATATCCATTTTTACGATTTTTTATTCTGTTTTTTCTTTTTGTACTTGTCTATTGTATTTGCATCTATTTTGTCATACTCCACATGTGTTCCAATGAATTTGATAAATAACCATCCATTTTCATAGTTTATCTCTACAACTATCCTGTAATCATTTCCTTTGATATCAAATACTGCTCTGCTATTTTTAAGAATACTAATATTACCTCCATAATCATCTTTCAGCTTATTGGGGCTTTTCCATGCCTTTTTTGTAACCTCCTCATACCAAATTTCTAATGGTACTTTTGCATCTGCATGCTTGGTATAAAAATCAACTATTGAACTTCGATTATAAATATTCATTTTTCAAATTCTTCAACAAAGATATAACAAAAAAACCAAAATGGTAAATTAATTACCGTTTTGGTTATTTTTTTGGGAATGCTGAGTAGTTTTTAAATAGTTTAGGAACTCAAAAGAAATATGCAAAAATGTAGAGTATCATAAAAGGGTCATACAAGTGTTTTGGATATCATTAAATGACAAATTTTCCAAAACTCTTGTATGACTTTGGCATGTCTTTTTGTATTGTATTGATGTAGTGAACGCCTATGAACCGATTGTGATACAAAAACATATAGCGGAGCATACTCGTTTTAGGTTGGCTTTTACAAGTTACACTCGCTTTTTGCAAGTACAATTTATATATATTTTATAAATTACCCTAATATTTTTTAAGTAGTGATTCAATGTGATTTTGTAAATTATATTGTTATGATTTACTTTTTAAATAGACATAAATAATATCATTTTCTAAATTGGTTAAATATAACAATGCTTGATCTAATGATAAATTTTTACAATCATTTATAAGAAAATATTTATTACTTAAATTGGTAGAATATTTTGTAGAAATTTCAGTTATATTTTTAGTTAAAACGCCTCCAAACTCATATTCAATAATTAGTCTAACAGCAATTTTATTAGGATTTTCTTTTTGAGCTTTATTATAGTCATCAATAAGTACTCTTTTTATTTTAATTATATGCTCTAATGTGTTAAATATTAAAGAATCTTTTATGTAAATTTGATTGTACTGATTAAAAAAACTTGGTTCGTAAAACTTAGCAGATTGTTTTACTGTTTTACTACAACCTAAAACAGCAAAAAGCATTACATAAATAATTTTGATATGATTTTTCATTATTTTTTAATTATTGGTGCGATTGGTTTATCATCTATTTTAGTTACAACTGCACTCACACTATGCTCATATGACTTAGATTCAGTCTTACCAGTTTTATAATTTTTGGTATTTTCAGTTACTTTTACAATTTGAGTTTCCAAGTTTAACATATATCCATCTTGATTTACTTTTTTAGTAACCGTAGAGTATGAAATATTAAAACTTGTTGATGATGTGATTTCAAAAACATTAGACGAGTTTTTTTCATAATTATTCACTTGAGTAATAATTCCATCCGTAACAGAAGTTATTGAAAATTTTGAATCACCGTCTGTATTTTTAAAATCGTAATTTCCTTCTAATGCTGCTGTATTGTATGCATCTCGTCCTCCTACTAATCTGTCTTTATACTCAGCATTTGGTTCTTTTTCTCCTTTTCTATTTATAAATCCACCAGCAATTTTTTGCTTGGGATTCCTTCCTTCAGTTGAAAAATCTTCACCAAATCTTCCCATTGGCTCCGCTGCCCCCCATTCTATAGCGCCAGCCCAATAATATAAACTCTTATCTACCGCAGTTTTAGTGTTACTTTTTTCATAAATTCTAAAAATATAAACCTCATTCCAAATCATTAAAAAACTTGAAGTTCTTTCCCAAGTTCTAGGGTCAATAGGACCATTACCATCTTTATCAATAAATTTTATGGGATTATTTGTAGCAAATGAATATGGAGACCAAAATGGATACTTTTTAATAAATGAGTCGATGCTAAAAAAATGTCCCCCTAATCTTACATCACAAATCCTAGCTCCAAAATCATATGCATTTCCTTCACCGTAAGTTTCGTTATCACGTTCCTTACCATTGAAAGCGAAGCGGTAACTCAACACATAACCTTGTAAACCCTTTACAGGCTTGCAATAAAGGTAGTTTTTGGGTTTATAAAAATGATAATTTGTTAGTTGCATTTTGTACTCCAAATAACGTATTTTTAAAACAAAAAACCGTTTTAGTTTTGACTAAAGCAGTTTAATTTTTTTAGTTGCTTTGAACACGTCACTGGCTTGCACTAGCTAGGCCGGATAAGTATTATAATTTAAAATACCTTCCTACAAAAGTATTATAAATTATAATAAATAAAATAATAGAGATAGGTGAACTTGTTATAAAAGTCAATATAGTTAGTATTTTATTGTTTTTTATAATTTCTCTTTTAGTAAACCATAATATTACTATTAAAAGTAATAAAACAAAAGACATAACAAATGCATCTATTGCCAATCCATAATTTGTATCATACTCTTCATATTTTGCTAAAAACATAAGATACCAAATAAATGTAATTGACAACAAAAGTATAACTGAATACCAATATTTTTTCATAAAAGTATCTAATGTTTAACTGGTGTTGGATTACTTAAATTTTTATTTATAACATTACTTACGGTTTTTGCTGTTTTCTCATCAATATTACCCTCTGGTTTGGATTTGCAATCCAAATCACTTACTCCAAGGATTTGTAATCCGCTTTTTACCATGCATAACATTAGGCAAATATATTAAATGGAATTGATTTTAATCGTTACAAATGCTTTTAGTAGTTAAGTGCGATTTGCAAAACACGGCTGTACGAAACATTAGATTTGATATTTTTGGATAAATAAATTAGGGTCTCCATTACATTCAATAATTATTTGTTTTAGTAGTTCATTATCTAGTTCATTGATAAAT
>CAIUQQ010000230.1 GCA_903901345.1 uncultured Bacteroidota bacterium
AAAATTGAAACTAATCAATCAACAGATTGAGAATATGAATATTATTAGAGCTGTAAAACCAATGGATACATTATTTAAACTTACTTCTAAAATTTTCTATTCCTTTGGTCGTTATGGAAAGTATTTACACCCTAATACCATGGCACTTAATTACAAACTCTTTGGATTTTTCTTTTTTGAAGCCTTGTATAATGTAGGTGTGACTCAATTAAATACAAATACTAAATCAATGTATAATACGATGGACTTGGTGATGATGCCAGGTTTAGATTATGGAAATCCGGAAATAGTATTCCCATTTGATGGAATATTTATTGCAGGAAAAGTAGAAAGTCAACAATTAATTTTACCTCAAATTAAAAGTATATACAAGCCTCGATATTGGATTTACCTTGTTGTTTTATTTTTGGGATTAATTATTTTTTGTATAATCGTTTACTATCTAAATAGTCCTTTAACTCGTACAAATACGGGTTTTTCCCAAAATTAACATCCATTTCAATCATAGTATCACTAAGAACACAAGGGTACATGAGATTATCAATATAACAAAATTGCTCTGTTACTAAATTTCCATTTCTCGTGAAAAAGATTAAATTTTTGTCCAAAATTAAACCAAATCCTAGTGTTTCATTTTGATTAAATAAACCCAAATAATAAATGGCTTTGAAATCATAATAAAGCCAACCATCATCAGAATGCCATCCATAAGATTCATCTGTCCATCCTATAAAATATCCCTTACCGATAGAAGACAAGAATTGTTCATAATTAGAAAATCCAATGGATAAACATTTAGATGGGCAAATATAACTTTGAATGGTGATTTCAAAATAAATGATATTTTTGTAAAATTTATCAGGAGTCATCCAAAAATTAGTCCATTTTTTTTGATTTCTCAACCCATACCAGATTTTCACCATTTGGCAAACCGCCAAATTCTCTTTTAGAATTAAAAAATAGGAATCGTTTTCTTCTGTTGCTTTTATAAATTTTTTTTGGAGTAATGTTGTATCAAAGCCTTTATGAATATGATAAGATTTAACAGGAGTATTATAAATCCAATATCGGTTAAATTTTTGATGAAATAAAAAAGCACAATGAAAATGAGCAAGTTTTTGAAATGTTTTATTACAGTTTTGTAATTGTTGTAAATCTCCACCATTAAAAAAAGAAATCAAGCAAGGAATTTTTTCCAACACTTTTTCAAATAACATTTATTTGAAAATTATATTTGTTTAATTACTACTTTTTTTAAATTCTTATTAATAGAATAATGAGTGATAAAGATTGTAATTTTGTCTCATGGTTAAATCAACAACCAATTTCACCTTCTCTTCCCGTTCAATACTTGACTCTTCAATACGTGATTGCATTTACTGATAATGATATTAATTTAAATACATTTAATAATTTGGGAGTTATTAACTCCTCATGGCAACAATTTATTTACAGTGCTAGCGCTCCAATCACAAGTGCAAGTGTAAACATTGGGAAAAGTTTTTTAAAAACAAACTTGTTTTCTAATGATACCAATACTCAATATAAAGGTAGATATGATTATACTCATAATGTCAGTAATAAAGGAACGAATTATATTATTCATATCGCTGGATTAATGTCTCAAGAAATTATTCCTGGAAATTCTAATAATTCAAAATTAAGTCTTGATGGTTGTGAATTTTTAACACAACAAGTTATTGGTGTAACTATTGAATTTCCAAACGGAACACAATACTCTTCAAATAATTCTACCTTGAATAGTAAAAAAGGTAAGGATTATATAATTTATAGTATTTTAATCAAAGATTTACAAACCAGTCCAGCGATTCCTAAATCAATTATTAACAATTTCAAACCTATTTTAACTTATTTAGGACGATTTTATAAATATATTCCTCCAAAGGTATATCCTATTAGTCCTAATTATTTGGCGAGTCCCTCTGATGTTGTGCCTTATTTAATTACAAATTCTACCAATGCTTACTTGTATTGTACTGCCTCTTCTGATCCCGTTTATGCAAATACTTGGTTTGGAACCGAAACATCACAGACTGCTTACTTGAATGGTGCAAGTGGCTCTTATTGGGTGTATGTATTGTTCCAAACTTATTCTCCAGATGGAAATCCTACGACTCCACCAGATTATGCTACTAATCCAAGTTATGGAAATGTCACTTTTTTTATTGGATTGACTCCTGATAATTATCCTTATTTTGCTCAACAAACTTCTCAAAACTACTTGTTTGATTTGGGATTCAATAGTGACGATGCAGCTTCGTATAATCAATATTCTTTTAATTGGTCTAATAATATCAATAACGACAATTACACAGGAGCTAGCACATCCGCAAACAGTAATAGTTATAGCTCTCAAACTTCCAATACTTCAGATTTATACGAAAGCACTGTTGGTTTAATTTGTTTAAACGCAGAGTTTCAATATTTCCCAGTTGGTAGTGATACTACATTTTCTTTAACGATTCCATCTGGAGCCTATTGGGGATCAGCAACTGGTTATTCTTATTTTTTGAGTGATGTCAATTATCCAGACACCAATCAATATATTTGGCTTCCAGAGCTTCCCGCTAGAAGTAATTATTCTGTAATTGTGGATGGCTATAGCCAGCAAGTAATTAATCAAATCGCAGCGTATCAAAATGGAAATTGCTGGTCCAGATCTTATGGAGCATTGGTTCAATCTTCCAATGTAATCCAAAGCGCTGTTATTAATGCTACCTATGGGATTGGAGCTACCTATGGAACTTGGTCGATTGATTTTCAATCTGGTGATAATCTTTATGCTTTGTGTGAATCTTATTATTTGACAGAAAGAAATTATCTAAGTCCAGAAAGTACTGCTTTTTACACGGATGGACAACCTCCTTATAATCTTTTAGAGATTGATGGGATTGAAACTTTATGGCAAAATAATGCTCCAAATTATTTGAAAAATTCTTGTTTACAAGGAGGTTGTTTTGTTAGCGGTTCGTACACTGGAGGATTTGTTGTTCCTGTTGGAGGGACAACCACCTATTATGGTATTTGGGTTCAGTGTATATTAGAAGTGATTGAAGCCTCACCGGCTACCGACAATTTATCCAATATTATATTCACTTACAATATTTTGAATGACGATGGAACAATAGCTTCTCCTGTCACACTTACCAACGGAAAAACTTATTGGAGCTTGTTGGAAGAAAATCCTTCTTTTTGTCAAAAACTAACGGATTATTTTGCTAGTAAAACTGTAAGATTATATCCATTTTTATCTACTTGGACGCCATCGGGTACTTCTGTTCCTGTTGGATATAATCCTACCACCAAGTATAAAAATTTCAGTTATACGAGTCCTTGATAAATTTATAATTGTTCTGTCAAAGTTTGAACATCTAATCCAAATCCAGCATTGGGTAAATAAATTGGAACAGGAGGTGTAGTTGGAATAAAAGTGCTGACTCCATTGGCCTCCTTTGGAATACAAGGTAAACCAACAAAGGGAGCGCCTAATCCTGAATCAAGCAATACGGTATAAAAAAATGAAAAGCTCATCTCTATAAAAGCTCAATATTTTTTATACCTATAATTCAAAATTATTTCAAACTTTCTTGATAAAAACAAGAGATC
>CAIUQQ010000231.1 GCA_903901345.1 uncultured Bacteroidota bacterium
AAAAAAAACTATTTTATTTGAAATAAAAAACAGTAAATTCGTTAAACAAAATAAATGAAAAAATACGCGTTAATTTATTTTATTTTGGTAATTTTTTTTCAATTGTTAAACAATAATTTAAATCAAAAATCATGAAAAAGAAAATGTCTAAATTAGTAATGCTAACATTAGTTTTAGCAGCAATGGTAACATTTGGTAATGAATCAAAAGCCAAAGATTTACCAAATCAATACATCACATTTGTATTTGATACTCCAACAAGTGGTTGGTTATGGTGTGGAGGAACGGGTATTTGTGCTCAAGTGTATGGTACTACAATTTATTTTGGTAACTATGTAGGAGATTTGTCAGGAGCCATTGCCACAGGACAAAATGATGAAGATGGTTATTATGTAACTGAAGTTTCTTCATCTAATTAAGTTTAAGGGGGCTGCTAAATTTAAGCAGCCGTTTTTTTTTTTTTATCAAAAAGCAACATGAAAAAAATAATCTTTTTATTTTCAGTTTTTTATTTTTGCGTTGGCTTATGCCAAGCTCAAAAAGTATGTTATTTCAAAATCAATATGAACGATTGCGATAAATGTTTTCTTGGTTTGTATAACAAAAAGTTTATTGGAAAAGATATCAAAGTAAATTATGTTTTTCAAAAAATGTATCATGATGAAAAGGAAGAGATTATTAATAAATTTGATGTTGATACTTTAACAGATACAATAATTTTTTCTGATTCTTTATACAGAAAATTTAATCAAAACAATGTTTCTTCAACCATACATTTATATGTAAACAATCAAGCTTTTGCCACTTTTCCAATGAAGGCAATTGATGAAAATTTTTATTTATTGAATAGTCCCGACACAATTGTAGTCCAAGACTTACCAAAAAGTTTTAATTATAAACTGTTAAAGG
The DNA here is from genome assembly GCA_903901345.1 of uncultured Bacteroidota bacterium. Lineage (GTDB taxonomy): Bacteria > Bacteroidota > Bacteroidia > UKL13-3 > UKL13-3 > JAAFJM01. Next base: position 910 of record CAIUQQ010000231.1, read on the forward strand.
GCAAACTTTATACTTATAACAGAAGCAAGAGTGAAATAGTTGTGAATAATTTGAATGATATAACAAGACAAACTTATAAATTTAAAATTACGGATAAAATAACCAAAATGTGCTTTAACGCTTATTTTAGGGATACATTTCATTACCACAATTTTTACGATTCATTAACCCTTAGACATATTCCTAAATTTGTTCGATTAAAAGAGATTATTTCTTTTGATGTAAATAATGATACTGTTATCGTGCTTTCAAGTTTTTTATATGAAGAATATTGTATGAAAAAAGGAATACAAGATACTTGTATGTTTAATTTTTATTCTTTAATTAAAATCTACAATAAAAACATATCGGTTACAACTGTAAGACAAAAAGGAGAAGGAACACTTTTATCTTATGATGCTAAAAGATTAGGAATTTTAGGTTTTAAACTAGATTTCCAAAATGATAATATGTTTACTAATTTAGTAAAAAAAGATTTTGATTTTAATGAATCAGATAGATTTTTAGCTAAACTTTCAAAAACAGATGATTATTTAGAAGATGATAAAAGCATAAAAGTAAAAATGTCTAAATTAAATTACAAATACCCATTATTTTACGTTTCTGATTATGTAATGCATTATCCTTATGTTATAAATGCGTTTTCAACTGAATTACTTAATTTGGAAACTAATAAATCGCTGGAATTTCCTATAAATCATGGCGATTTATCTTATTTGAAAAATATTACTCCTGAATTTGGAAATCCTACAGTACTTAAATATAAAGTGATTGATTTTTTTGTAAGCAGCGATACTTTAAAGGTAATGTTTATTAGAAATAAAAGCATTTATATTCAACAATTTAGTGTTTCCACAGGCAAAGGAATAGCTGAAAAATTATTATTATCATTTGAGGATAGTTCTTTATTAAGAACAGAACCAAAGTTTCAAGATTATAACACGGTAATTTTATTTCCTCAATCAGAAAATTATTTTGTAAGGGTAAAAACTGAATAAGAACACTAATCATTTGATTGTTAGTTAAAAAAAAATTATTGAAAAAATGCTAGTAAATTTCAGTATAAATTTATTAGCATTGAACCATGAGTTACGAAACAATTTTATTTGATGTAAATAATGGAGTGGCAACGCTAACACTCAATAGACCTGATGTTTTCAATGCATTTAACGAACAACAAAGTTATGATGTAATTGATGCTTTAAAAAAATGTGCGAAAGATAAAACCATTCGTGTGTTGGTTTTAACCGGAGCTGGTAAAGCTTTTTGTAGTGGTCAAGATTTAAAATCGATTGCGGGAGCAGAAAACAGAAGCTTGCGCGAGAGCATTGACAAACGTTATAACCCCATGATTAAAGCCATTCGTAATTTACCAATTCCTGTAATTTGTAGATTAAATGGAGTGGCAGCCGGAGCAGGTTGTTCATTGGCTTTAGCCAGCGATATGATTGTGGCGAGTGAAAACGCAACATTAATTGAAGTATTTATCAATGTTGGTTTGGTGTTAGATTCAGGTTCTTCTTATTTCTTGCCTCGTTTAGTAGGTTCGGCTAGGGCTTTTGAATTAAGTACCATGGGAAGTAAAGTTACTGCACAACAAGCTTTCGACTGGGGAATGGTAAACCGTGTGTGCAAGGCTGAAGACTTAGATGAAGAAGTAAAAAAATTAACCGATTATTATGCCAATGCGCCAACAAAAGCCATTGGTTTAATGAAAAAAATGTTGAATAAATCGTTCCATAGCGACTTAGATACCATGTTGGAATATGAAGCTTATTGCCAAGAAATAGCTGGAAGAAGCAAAGACAATAAAGAAGGTGTTACTGCATTTATGGAAAAAAGAAAACCTGTTTTTACAGGCGAATAAATTTTGAAAAGATAAGCGGTTAAAATCAAAAACAATCCAATCTTTCTCCTGATTAATCGGGATTTCAATCTTTCAATTTTTAAATCTTTAAATTACAAAAAAATGAAATTAGCTGCAATAGATATTGGCTCAAACGCTGTAAGGTTACTGATAGTTAGGGTAAATGAAAATCCGAACGACAAAGAATTATTTAAAAAATTAGAATTTGTTCGTGTTCCAATTCGCTTAGGCGATGACTCATTTAAATACCAAAGAATCAGTAAAGAAAAGAGTAAGATTTTTAAAAAAGCAATGCAATCATTTAAATTAATGATGGATGCTTTTGAAGTAGATCATTACATGGCTTGTGCCACAAGTGCTATGCGAGAAGCTGATAATGGAAAAAAAATTGCAGAAAAAATTTACGATAAATGTGGCTTAAAAATTAATATCATTACTGGTGTAAGAGAAAGTGAAATTATACTTCGCTCCATCAAAGATTATTTTAAACCAAATACCAATTATTTAACCATAGACGTAGGCGGAGGAAGTACTGAATTAGCAGTAGTTAGAAATGGTAAAATGTTAAACTCTGCCAGCTTTAATATTGGAACTGTTAGAATGGTAGATGGAGCGGTAAATGAGAAAACATGGCAAACAATAGAAAGTTGGGTAAAACATAAAACTGAAGATATTCCTGATTTAGAAGCTGTGGTTACTAGCGGAACAATTAATAAAATTTCGTTTATGCTAAATCCTGAAAATGCAGAAAACTTTACCCGTGAACAATTAAAAGCTTTTCACAGAAAAGTAAGTAAAATGAGTATCATAGAACGCATGGATAATTTAAAACTAAATCCTGATAGAGCAGACATTATTGATGTTTCGGCCGATATATATTTACGCATTTTAAATTGGTGTAATATTGAAATTATTCATGCACCAAATGCTGGTTTAAAAGATGGGATTTTAAATGAATTATATGATAAATTCTACTGAAAATAAATGAATAAAAACTTAGAAAATTTACAGAATTGTATTGGCAAAAGCACCAATGATGAAGGCCTTGGAGCAGTAAGCCGTTGGATAGATGGGACATTAATTTTTGCAGAAGAAGGCCATTTGAAAATTACATTTAAAGTATTAGATACTTGGTTAAATCCGGCTAAGACTTTACATGGCGGAATGGCAGCTACTTTAATAGATGATGTAATGGGAATGACGGTTTATAGTTTGGGAAATGAAGTTTTTTATTCAACAGTAAACCTCACTTTAGATTTTTTATCGTTTGCCCTTGCTGGAGATGAAATTACAGTAGAAGCAAAAGTAGTTCGCAAAGGTATTAGCGTAATAAATATTGAAGGATTTATTTATAAACGAAAAAAGTTATTGGTAAAAGCTTCCTCTAATTTAGTAAATAGCGGGATGAAAGTTTTTTAGAAATGCGAAGTGTGAAGTGACAAAAATGCAAAGTAAATTCTTTATATATAAAATCAATTTCAGAAAGAAATAGCCTTTTGCAATTTGCTCTTCATAACAAACTATCAACTTTCAACCATCAACTAAACACTATATGTGCATAACTTGTGTTTTGTAACATCACTTGCACGGCTATTTTTGAACCTTTACGAAAAGTATGAAATTTATAGTAAATAGTAGCACGCTTTTAAAGCACTTATCAATGATTGATGGAGTAATTGTAGCAAAACCAATTATTCCAATATTGAATAATTTCTTATTCGATATAAAAGATGGTAACCTCACCATTTCATCAACTGATTTAGAAACCACCATGACCACCAGCATAAAGGTAGATGCAAGTGAAGAAATTTCGGTAGCGGTTCCTTCAAAAACTACTATCGAATTATTGAAGCAATTGCCCGATCAACCTTTGGCTTTTTCTATCAATTTGGAAAAAGGGTCAATGGAAATAAAATACGGAACTGGAAAGTTTAAACTAACTGTTCAAAACGGTGATGAATTTCCTAAAAATCCTGAAGTAGACAGCGACCAATCATTTACTATTCCTAGTAGAGTTTTGCAAAAAGCAATTACTAAAACTGTTTTTGCTAGTAGTAATGATGAATTGCGTTTGAACTTAACAGGCGTTTATGTTCAGTTATTTGAAAAAAGTATCACTTTTGTTGCAACTGATGCAAACCGTTTGGTTCGTTACACTAGAACTGATGTAAAGCCAGGTGTTGAAGAAAGTTTTATTATGCCTAAAAAAGCCTTGAATTTATTAAAAAATTCATTGCCTTCTGATTTGAGCGAAGTAAAAGTGAATTTCAATAAATCAAACGCATTTTTCTCATTCAGTGATTTTAGTTTAATTTGTCGTTTAATCGATGAAAAATATCCTGATTACAAAGCAGTAATTCCAGTTGAAAATCCTAATAAACTAACAATTGATAAAGGCGAATTCCAATCAGCTGTTAAACGTATTTCAATTACTTCGAATAAAACTACTTATCAAATTCGTTTAAAATTTGTAGGAAGTGAATTAACTATTAGCTCTGAAGATATAGATTATGAAAATGAAGGTGTAGAAAAATTAGCTGCAAACTTTGAAGGTGAAGACCTAGAAATAGGATTCAATTCAAAATATTTGGGTGAAGTTTTAGGAGCCATTGATTCATCGAATATGACATTAGAAATGAGCCAACCAAACAGAGCAGGTGTAATTATTCCTTCTGAAACTGAAGATGGCGAAGATATTTTGATGTTGGTGATGCCAATGATGTTGAACAATTACTAATTGTAAAATTAAAACTTATAAAAAAGCTTCCTTATTATCATTTGGAAGCTTTTTTTATTTTCAAAATTTAAAAAAGTAAAAAAAATGAAAAAGTATTTCCATTTGTTATTTTGTCTTGTTATGAGTTTAAATGCAATTACTCAAACAAAACCTGCGCTAACTAAAGTAGTGGCTGGACCCATGTTAGGTTATGCTGAACATAAAGAATGCATGGTTTGGATTCAAACAAGTTGTTCTAAATCGGTCACTTTAAAATATTTGGAATTAAATGGTTTATCGGAAGGTGAAATGACCATTACCAACAAAAATGAAAACTTATGTTTACCTTGGATTTCCAAATTTGTAATTTCCGATTTAAAACCAAATACTAGCTATACTTATGAAATTTTATTAGATAAAAAATTAGTGGCTTTTCCATACGATTTGCGATTTAAAACTAAAAAAGTGTGGGCTGAATGGAGCAAAGAAGATGCATTTGATGTAAATTTTCTTTTGGGTTCGTGCAATTATGTAAACGATAGTATATATGATAGACCAGGAAAACCTTATGGTCAAATTAGCGATATATTTAGTAAAATGGCGGAGCAAAGAACTGATTTTATGCTTTGGCTTGGCGATAATACTTATACCCGAGAAGCTGATTATACTAGCGCTAGTGGAATTAGGTATCGTTATTTACACACCAGAAGTGATGCAAGTTTACAGAAGTTATTAAGTCGTCAAAATAATTATGCCATTTGGGATGACCATGATTTTGGAGAAAATGATGCCAATAAAAACTTTGATTTAAAAGACGTTAGTAAAGAATGTTTTGTAAATTATTGGGGAAATAAAACTTATGGCGAAAATGGCAAAGGAATTTATTACAGTTTTAGACAAAGCGATGTAGAATTTTTTATGCTTGATGACAGAACGTTTAGAGATGAAAGTGAATTAGAAGAAGAAAAATTTCCGCATAAAACTCAATTAGGTGATGTTCAATTAAATTGGTTAAAAAATAAACTAAAACACAGCAGCAGTACTTTTAAATTTATAGCCGTTGGTGGACAGTTTTTAAACACTGAAACCAATAAAGAGTCATTTAATTTATACAAACGTGAACGTGCAGAAATTATCAAATTTATTGCAGAGCAAAAAATAAGTGGCGTTGTATTTTTAACAGGAGATAGACATCATACAGAACTATTAAAATATGAGCCAAACAGCCAACCTGATTATATAACTACTTATCCATTATTTGACTTAACTAGTTCTGCTTTAACTGCTGGTCCAAGTAGTATTTTAAAGACCAAAGAAGCCGAAAATCCATATAGAATTGCAAATACTTTAACCGTAGAAAATAATTATTGTGGAATAAAAGTAATGGGTGCGCGTGGCAATAGACAATTGCAAATTACTTGCTACGATAAAGGTGGAATCGTGAAATGGAATCATGTGATCAATGAAAGTTTATTGAAGGCAAAATAGAAAATGCAAACATATTCTAAAAGCCAATTGGCATTACGAAACGGACAAGATAAAGACGAAATTTGGGTAGCTTACAAAGGTAAAATTTACGATGTTACAAAAAGCCGGCTTTGGCGCAAAGGAATGCATTATGAGCATTGGGCGGGGCAAGATTTAACAGCGGAACTTGCCGATGCACCACATTTAGACACAGTATTTGATAAATTTGAATGTATTGGAATATTGTCCTAGTTAATACTCAAAATAATACTTTATTTATTTACAAACATTCATAAAAAAAACCTGCCTAATAAATTAAGCAGGTTTTTTTATTTATAGCTAAAGCTAAATTAGATTATTTGTTTTCTAATGATTCTTTTAAAGCCATCAATCCTTCAACGTCAGCAAATGTCGATTTCTCGTTGCTATCATTGTTTTTCTTAGCAGCTTTAGTAGCTTTATCTTTTTCGTCAGTCTTCGTTTTTCTTTCATCAACTTGTTTTACTTCTACTTCGTTTTTCCAAACAGCAGTATGTGATAAAACGATACGTTTGTTTTCTTTGTTAAACTCAGTTACACGGAATTGTAAAACCTCATCTTCTTTAGCAGTTTTCTTGTCTTCTTTGTAAAGTTGTTTAATTGGAGCATAACCTTCTACACCGTATGGTAAAGCAATGATTGCACTTTTTTCTTCAACTTTTAAAATAGTACCTTCATGTACTGAACCTAAAGCAAACAATGTTTCAAAAGCATCCCAAGGATTTTCATCTAATTGTTTGTGTCCTAAACTTAAACGGTGGTTTTCGTTATCTACTTCTAAAACTAAAACATCTAATTCTTGGTCTTTTTTAACAAACTCGTTTGGATGTTTAATTTTCTTAGTCCAACTTAAATCACTTACGTGAACTAAACCATCAACACCTTCTTCTAATTCAACAAATAAACCGTAGTTAGTCATGTTTCTAACAATACCTTTGTGTTTGCTACCAACTGGATATTTTGCAGCGATATCAACCCAAGGATCAGTTTTTAATTGTTTAATACCTAAGCTCATTTTACGCTCTTCTTTTTCAAGAGTTAAAATAATAGCTTCCATTTCGTCACCAATCTTCATAAAGTCAGAAGGGTTACGTAAATGTTGGCTCCAGCTCATTTCACTTACGTGAATTAAACCTTCCACACCAGGAGCTATTTCTAAGAAAGCACCATAATCAGCTATGTTTACAATTTTACCTGTAACCTTACCGCCAACTACTAGTTCAGTATTTAAACTTTCCCAAGGATGTGGTTGTAATTGTTTTAAGCCTAATGAAATACGTTTTTTCTCATCATCAAAATCAACAACTACTACGTTAATTTTTTGATCTAATTGTAATACATCTTCAGGGTGATTTACGCGGCCCCAAGAAATATCAGTAATATGTAATAAACCATCTACACCACCTAAATCAATAAATACACCAAATGAAGTCATGTTTTTAACAGTACCTTCTAAAACTTGGCCTTTTTCTAATCTAGATAAAATATCAGATTTTTGTGCTTCAATATCTTCTTCGATTAACACTTTATGAGAAATAACTACGTTTTTGAAAACGTTGTTAATTTTTACCACTTTAAATGGCATAGTTTGACCTACATAAATGTCGTAATCTTTAATTGGTTTTGTATCAATTTGTGAACCAGGTAAGAAAGTATCCATACCTAATACATCTACAACTAAACCGCCTTTAGTACGTGACTTCACGTAACCATTAACAATTTCGTCATTTTCATGAGCACGCATAATGTTGTCCCAAGCGCGTTCACTTACTGCTTTTTTACGACTCAAAATTAATTGGCCTAAAGCATCTTCTTTTGTTTCTAACAAAACTTCTACTTCATCGCCAATTTTCAAATCTGGCAAATCTCTGAATTCTGTTCTTGCTACTAAACCATCCGATTTAAATCCAATGTTTAATACCACTTCTTTTTCTGTAAAACCTACTACGGTACCTTTTACAATTTCTTTTTCTGTAATAGCTGATAATGTTTTTTCGTAAGCAGCAGCCATTACTTCACGTTCGTTTTGGTTGTAATCACCAAAACCAGCATTGTCCATTTCCCAGTCAAAATCTGGCAAGTTTTTAGTTTTTTTTGTTGTTTCTGTCAATTTATATGATCTCCTTTCGCTTAAAAAAGCCCGCAATTATAATTGTAATTAATTGAACTGCAAAATGTTTTTTGAATAATTATAACAATTTATTGTTCACCACTTTATTTTCAATCAATAAAGCCAAATAAATGTACTTTTAACATCTAAATAAAGTTGCTAAAAGTACTGTGTTTACTAGTAATTAGGTAATTATAGGTAGTAATAAACTAATTTATATTTGCTTATTAAATATTAAAAATTTTATTTACCCCAAATAAATATAAATGACTTGTGCAAAAGGAGTTGATGTATTTATTACAAAAATCAATTAGAATACATAAAAGTAAAAAAATACTTTATTCAAATTTTAGATGTTTCACTGACTCTCCTGAATCTCTTAATTCAATTAATGCATCAATTCCAATTTCAATATGTCTTTTTACATATTTTAAAGTTACAGATGTATCACTTTTTGAAGTTTTTACACCATCAGGTGTCATTGGATTGTCGCTCACTAAAAGTAATGCCCCTTTTGGAATGCTATTTACAAAACCTACTACAAAAATGGTAGCCGTTTCCATATCAATAGCCATTGCTCTTGTCTTTTTTAAATAGTTTTTAAATTCTTCATCGTGTTCCCAAACTCTTCTATTGGTGGTGTAAACTGTTCCTGTCCAATAATCTACTTCATGTTTAACTATAGTAGTTGAAACTGCTTTTTGCATTCTAAATGATGGTAATGCAGGAATTTCAGGCATTATATAATCATTACTTGTTCCATCGCCTCTTATTGCTGCAATGGGTAAAATTAAATCACCCAATTTTGTTATTTTTTTTAAACCACCACATTTTCCTAAAAACAAAACTGCTTTTGGATGAATTGCTGAAAGCAAATCCATTATAGTTGCAGCCATTGCACTTCCCATTCCAAAATTAATAATGGTAATGTTTTCAGCCGTTGCAGACTGCATTGGCTTGTCATTTCCGTCTATATTTACATTGAATTTATTTGCAAAAATCTCCACATAATTAAAAAAATTAGTTAGTAATATATATTCCCCAAATTTATCAAGTTCAACTCCAGTATATCTGGGTAACCAATCGTTTACAATTTCTTGTTTAGTTTTCATTATTTGTTGTTTTTATTTGCAATAATTAGCATTAATTATGCAATGGCAATATTATTAAAAAAAATCATACCCAACCAAATTAAAAAATTGTCGTATTAGGGTATAAAATAACAATTTAAATAATAGCCTAACGGAAAAAATTTTATAAAATTTAAATGGATTCAGAGCTACAACAGCTTATTAGTTTATGTATTAAACAAGATCGCAAGGCCGAAAGTGCTTTGTATAGATATTGTTTTACCAAACTAATGCCCATTTGCCATAAATATTATAAAAGTAAAGATGATTCTGTAGAGCAATTAAATAAAACGTATTTAAAAATTCTGAATAATTTAAGCAAATTTGATGAAAACAAATCATTTGATGCTTGGATTAAAACAATAGCGGTCAACACTATTATAGATGAATTTAGGGTAAATAATAAACGAAATGCTTTATTCATAGACAAAGAATATGAAGAAGCAGCATTGAATTATCACTCGTTTAATTTAAACGAAGCTGAAGCAAAATTAACTGCTGACGATATTCAAGTTCAAATTCAAAAATTACCTGATTCAAGTAAAATGGTTTTCAATTTGTTTACTGTAGATGGTTACAGTCACAAGGAAATTGGAGAAATGTTAGGCATAAACGAAGGAACAAGTAAATGGCATTTAAACAATGCCAGAAAAATTTTAAAGAAAAAACTGATTGATATGTTTCCTCAATTAAAAGAGAGAGAAAAACAAGCATGACCGATAAAGAATTAGATAATTTAGTTAAACAAAAATTAGCTCAACAACAATTTGAGTATCATGATGCATATTGGCAAAAAGCTGCTGCATTAATTGATGCCGATAGGGCAAATTCCAATAAATTGGCTTGGGTAAAATATGCATTTTACATAGGTGCAATTGGAATTTTTACTTTAATGAGTTGGTTTTTATTGTCAAATACAAAAACCAATGTTTACACTCAAAAAACTGAAAATGTAATTGAAAATAAAAATATTGTTCAACCCAATCATTTAGAAGAGAACAAATCAAACGCCCATTCAAATGTGATTTCAGCACCAATTTTATTGGAATCTAACATTGAAAACAATCAAATAAAAACTGCAATTGCACAAAAAAGCAATTCAAATAATTTTGAAAATGAATCGAATGATGGAAATAATTTAATTGCTGAAAATAAAAAAACAGATTTAGATGAATCAATTATATTCAATACAAAAAACGAAGAAATTGTTTTGATTTCAAATAAATCATTGCCATTAATATGTTATAAATTAACAAATCCGGTTTTTGATTTTAAAAATATAAACTTTATAAAATCTCCTGAAAATTACAATAAAAACAGTAAAGTTTCAACTTATTTAAATGCAAGTTTTGAAGTAGGTACCAATTCATTTAATAAAGCCTTTGCAAGTAATTCATTTGGATATTATGTAGGTGGAAGAATCTATTTTGACATTGGAAAAGTTTCGTTTAATTCAAACTTACATGTTGAAAACATCAATCAAGATTTAGGAGCAAGAAACTATACCAATAAAAACTACGATTTCAATTCAATTACAGCAATTACAAGCATAAAAAATAAATCGATTGATTATGCAATCATTGGACTAAATGCCATGTATCCTGTTTATAAAAACAATAGTTTAGGCATTGGAATTCAGTATGCTCAAATAGTTCAAACCAATGATTTGATGAGCATTTATAATGTTGAGAACAATTCTAAAACGAATCAAAATACCAATAATTATAGCAGTGTTTTAAATAAAAATGATTGGCAATTCACCTTTAATTATCAAAACAGATTTGCCAAACATTTGGCGGTAAATGCTTCTTATGTTTTTGGATTGAATGACATCACTAATAACCAAGTTTTATTAGATAATAAAATAGATAATAACAGCGGTTTTAAATTGGGTTTACAATATATTATTAAATAAAAAATATGCGTTTAACAATAAAAATTCTTATAGTTAGTTTGGTATTTATGGTTTCATGTAATACCAAAGAAGAGCCTAAAACCTATATTGGAAATGCGGTTTTTTATGCCACTGGTAACATTAACAACAATGCTTTTGTAATGGAAGCTGGAAACAACAATTTTATCATGGAAACCAATGAAGAATATGATACTTTAAACATTAAACAATACACTGGCTCTTTGGTTAAAAACTGTAATTCATGTAATGAAAAATTAAGTATTACGTTCAGAAATTATGAAATAGGTAGTTCCGCAAATTGGCAAGTTGATTCTGTTTTTAAAGTAAATACTTGGTATAGTTTTTATAAAGATGTATTACCTCCTTCTGGCTATAAAGTTATTTTCAAAAACGAATCAGTGGGTATTGGAAATGTAGATTACAAATGGGATTTTGGTGGTGGTTTTGGAAACTTATTTGCCAATCCTGAATTTGTATTTAATAGTGAAGGAATGAAAAATATTAAACTTTCGGCTAATTTTAAAGATGCAAACTGCACTTCAAAAATCGAAAATCCTATCTATATCAATCCAAATAATTTGAATGCTTACATTGATTATAAATACACCAATATTGGCAACAATGTATTTAGGTGTGAAGTGCTAAATGCCGATTCAAATACACACCGTTTTGTATGGCAATATTTAAATCAAACCAATTCAAATCCTAAAGGAAAATTTTTCGAACTACCCGCTATTTCAAACGAAGGTGTTTACAAAGTTGATTTGCTTGCTATAAACAAAGCTACCAACGATACTATTATTGTAACTAAAAACTTGGCAACTGCTGCTAATACTGATTGCAGCGCAAACTTTTCCTACAGCATTGTTCCCGTTAGAGATACATTACAGTTTAATAAAATAATTGTTGATTATACCAGTCCAAATGGAACAAAATATTCTTCTAGAAATATTGAACAATTTACAGGATTTTATGTAAATGAAGTGAGCAGTTACAAAGAAATGGTTCCAGGTAAAAAAACCATCAAAGTAAAAGTACTGTTTACTTGTAAAGTGAGCGATGGAGTGAATACCATAGAACTAAAAGATGTAAATGCAGTATTTGCATTTTCATACTAATTACAATTATTTTTTTCAAACAAAAACCACTAAGTTTTCAGTTTCTTTTTCTTAGCACTTGGAAACAAAATATTGTTTAAAATTAAACGGTAACCAGGTGAATTAGGATGAAGGTTTAAGTCTGTAGGTGGCTCCCCTACTATGTGTTGGTAATCTTCAGGATCATGTCCGCCATAAAAAGTCCAAGTACCTTTGCCTAAATTACCATGAATATATCTTGCTTCTTTTAACTGTTTGTTTTCCCCTAAAATGAGCACTTCACTTTTAATAAATTGTTTTCTAAAAGCAGTAGTTTGTCCCATAAAACCTTTAATAGTTGATGTATGATTTTGACAAAGCATGGTTGGAACTAAATCCCATTTTGCAGAAAAATCAAATAAAGTAAATACATCATTACTTTCATTAATTGGGCGAGTTTCAGGACTTGCGTCAATGTATGAATACTCGTATTCAAAAGGATTCATGACTAAATTATAATCTTTAAAAGCAATGGTTTGGCTAAAATCCAATTTACTATTTGCATTTTGATCGGCAGGATCACCATCAAACATTTGCTCACAAATATCAACACCATCGGCACTTAAAGCAATGTCATATGTATCGGTAGCGCTACACATGGCAAATAAAAACCCACCACCTAAAGTAAAATCTCTTATTTTTTTTGCAACTGCTAATTTAAGTTCAGAAACTTTTTTAAATCCATGTTTTGCAGCCATTGCTTCATTTTCTCTAACCTCTGCTTGGTACCAAGCAGCATTAGCAAACTGCGCATAAAACTTACCATATTGACCAGTAAAATCTTCGTGATGCAAATGAAGCCAATCGTATTTTAACAATTTTTCACCTAATACTTCATCGTCAAAAACTACTTCATAAGGAATTTCTGCATACGTTAAAACCATAGTTACAGCATCGTCCCAAGGTTGTTTGGTTTTAGGGGAATACACTGCTATTTTAGGAGCTTTATATAATTTAACTAACTCCATATTTACATCAGGTTTGGCAATTTGCAATAATATTTCACTCACCTGAGCTTCGCTAATTACTTCATAACTTACACCTCTAATTTTTAATTCGCGTTCATAACTTTGCTCATAAGCAAACATAAAACTTCCCGCTTTAAAGTTCAAAAGCCAATCTACTTCAATGTCTTTTTGTAAAATCCAAAAAGCTACTCCATAAGCTTTTAAATGGTTTTTTTGGTTTTCATCCATTGGAACTAAAATCCTAGATGCAAAACTAGAGCATGATAAAAGAATAAATAATATAAAAAATATTTTACGCATTGTTATTGTTCTGTTTTAATTCAAATATACTTTTACTCATTAATTGATACAAGGTTTTTAATTGATTATTTTCAATTAAATCCAAATGTTTTTGCATGGTTTTCACATCGTTTCTAAAAGCCGGACCAGTTTGAGTATTTTGCGGTTCAAAATTAAAGGAATTATTTAAAGCATTACTTAATAAATGTTTTAAAATTTGATAATCCAATCCTTGATGGTCTAATTCATTTTTTGCCAAGGCAATTAAATGATTACTAAAATTATTGGTAATGGTGGCTGCTAAATGAAAATACTGGCGTTTTTCACTGTTTATATTCAAAACATTATTTGAAAGTCTGTCAGCAAATGCCTCCATAATTCTATAATTTTCATCAGAATTTGCTTCTATGCAAATGGGTGTATTTTTAAAATTGGTAAAAGTATTTTCATGAATAGATTCAATGGGCCAAAAAACTGCTTTATTCTCCTGTTTTCCTATTTCATTTATATTTTTTAACCCTGAAAAATGTACCACCAAACCACCATTTACAAGTAAATTATTTGAAACATTTTCTATCGCATCGTCATTTACACAAAGTAAGTATAAATCAGCGTTAGTTGGAATATCTGAGGTGTTTTCAAAATAATTTATACTGTTTTGCTTTGCAATTTCAAACGATTTTCCATGATTTCTACTGTAAATACCAACTATATCAATGTCGGAGTTTTGGCAAGCTTTAATAATAGCTTGAGCCATATTTCCACTTCCTATAATTACAACTGTTATCATGATTGATTTTTTTTCAAAGCAATATAAAAATAATAACAGTTACTAATTTCAAATAAAAAAATTAAACAATTATTACAAATTAAAGCACTGAATTGATATTTGATGATTAAATATTTTAAGTAAATTATTTTACTGTAAAAAAATGAATTCATCACTTACCTAAAATTACTGCTTTTAGTCAAACCTAAATATATTTTAGATAGATTGTATTATCATTGCTAAAATTTAAAGAACATTTATGGAAAATTTCACTACCCTTGGTCAATTTATTATTGAAAAACAACAAGATTACCCTACCGCAAAAGGAGAGCTTTCACGCTTATTACGCGATATTGGAATTGCATCAAAAATAATTAGTAGAGAGGTAAATAAGGCTGGTTTAACTAATATTTTAGGTGACCACGGAAGTGTAAATGTGCAAGATGAAGATGTAAAAAAATTAGATATTATTGGTAATGAAACATTTATTTCTACTTTTAGCAAAGGTGGTGAAGTATGTGTAATAGCAAGTGAAGAAAACGAAGGAATTATTCCGTTAAAGGGAACTTTTTCAAAAAATGGAAAATATGTAATTTGCATGGATCCATTAGACGGCTCTTCAAATATTGATGTAAATGTATCTATTGGAACTATTTTCTCCATTTATAAAAGAGTAACTGAAGTGGGTACAGAACCAACTGATGCCGATGTATTACAAGCAGGAAATAAATTGGTGGCTGCCGGATACGTACTTTATGGTTCATCTACCATGTTGGTATTTAGTACTGGAAATGGCGTAAATGCTTTTACTTTAGATCCTAGCATTGGTGAGTTTTGCTTAAGTCATGCTGATATAAAATCGCCTGACAATGGTAAAATTTATTCAATCAATGAAGGAAATTCGGCTGAATTTCCACTAGGAATAAAAGATTATTTAACTTGGGTAAAAGAAGAAGATAAAACTACCGACAGACCTTATACTTCTCGTTATATTGGTTCTATGGTGGCCGATTTTCACCGTAATTTATTAAAAGGTGGTGTGTTTATTTATCCGCCAACGGCAAAAAGTCCAAATGGTAAATTGCGTTTATTATTTGAAGGAATTCCAATGAGTTATATTGCTGAACAAGCTGGTGGATTAGCAACCACAAGTACCATGCGCATATTAGATGTTGAACCTACTAAAATTCACCAACGTGTTCCAATTATTATGGGATCAAAAAATATGGTAAATAAAGTGCTTGAATTTATGAGCAAATAGTTGATAGTTGTCAGTTGATAGAAGATGGACGATAGACCATAGTTGATAAAAACAACTAAGTACTAAAAAACTAACTAAAATAATGAAAAATAATAATAAAGTCACAGGTGAAATTGGAGAGCAATTGGCTTGTGACTTTTTGTTAAATAAAGGTTTTGAAATTTTAGAACGAAATTTCAGGCAAAATAAAACCGAAGTCGATATCATTGCAAAGCACCAAAACTGTTTGGTAATAGTAGAGGTAAAAACCAGGAATAGTAATTTAGTAAATCCTGAAAATGCAGTGAGTAAAGCCAAACAAAAAACTTTGGTGGAAGCTGCATTGTTATTCCAAGAAAGCAATCAATTAACTTGTGAAATCAGGTTTGATATCATTGCCATTATTAAATTGAAAACTGAGACAGAAATTTTGCATTTTGAAGATGCATTTTATCCTTATACAACCTATTAACATATGGCCATAAAAATTATTGAATGTCCGCGCGATGCCATGCAAGGCTTGCACCATTTTATTCCTACTCAAACCAAAATTGATTATATCAATCAGCTGTTAAAAGTAGGTTTCGATACCATTGATTTTGGAAGTTTTGTATCACCAAAAGCGATTCCTCAAATGGCCGATACTAAAGAAGTTTTGGCGGGTTTAAATTTAGCGCAAACTAACACTAAACTATTAGCCATCATTGCCAATTTAAAAGGAGCAGAAATGGCTGTTCAATATCCTGAAATAACGTATTTAGGTTTTCCATTTTCTATCAGTGAAACATTTCAGCAAAGAAATACCAACAGCAGCATAGCTGAAAGTTTGGAAACTGTAAAAGCCATTCAACAGCTTTGCGTAAGCAATCACAAAGAATTAGTGGTGTATATTTCTATGGGTTTTGGAAATCCTTATGGCGATGATTGGAGCACCGAAATAGTTGAAAAATGGGTAAAAGAAATAGATCAATTAGGTATCAAAATTATTTCATTGAGCGATACCATTGGCATTGCCAATCCAGAAACGATTGCATATTTATTTAAACATTTAATTCCTACTTTTCCCAATATTGAATTTGGCGCACATTTACATACCACTCCAAACACTTGGCAAGAAAAAATAGCAGCTGCTTATAAAAATGGTTGCAAACGCTTTGATGGCGCTATGAAAGGTTTTGGTGGTTGCCCAATGGCTGCCGATGATTTAACGGGAAATATGCCTACCGAAAACATGTTTTTTTACTTTAAAAACCTAAAATTAGAAACTGGTTTAAATGAAACTGAATTTACCAATTCATTGCTTTTAGCCAATCAAGTTTTTGACCATGCTGAATAAATAACAAATATGATTTTACGCGCTGCAAATACCAATGATTTACTTGCAATTACTGCTATTTATAACGATGCGGTTTTAAATTCAACGGCTACTTTTGATATTGTAAATAAAACCCTTGCCGACATGCAGATTTGGTTCAATCACCATGATGAAAAATTCTGTGTGGTGGTATGTGAAATAAATAATGAAATAGCGGGATGGGCAAGTTTAACGCGTTACAGCGACCGAACTGCTTATGATAGAACAGCAGAGTTTAGCATTTATTTGCACCCTAATTTTAAAGGACAAAAACTAAGTAAACCTTTAATGAAATATTGCTTACAACAAGGAATAAAAAATGGTGTAAAAGCAGTATTGGCTCGCATTACCGAAGGCAATGATATCAGCATCAAACTTCATGAGCATTTTGGCTTTTTTTTGGTAGGCGTTTTAAAACAAGTAGGTGTAAAATTCAATCAAGTGCTTGATGTGAATTTGATGCAATTGTTGGTGAAATAATCTTATATTTGTTTCAATGAAACCAAATTTATACATTATTGCAGGTTGTAATGGCGCAGGAAAAACCACTGCTTCATTTAATATTTTGCCTGAAATATTGTTGTGTAAAGAGTATGTAAATGCGGATGAAATAGCCAGAGGAATTTCTCCTTTTCAACCTGAAAAAGTGGCGATAGAAGCAGGCAGAATCATGCTAAAAAGAATTGATGAATTATTGGAAAATAAAGAATCCTTTGCTTTTGAAACCACTTTAGCTACCAAAAGTTTTGAAAGTTTAATAACCAAAGCTAAATCAAAAGGATACTATGTCAATTTAATTTATTATTGGTTGGAATCTTTTGAATTAGCTGAATTTAGGGTGAAGACAAGAGTGGCAGAAGGCGGACATTATATTCCTAAAGATGTAATTCATAGAAGATATTTTAGAGGAATTGATAATCTTTTTAAAATATATCATGATATTTGTGACTTGGTTGTTATTTATGACAATTCAAACAATCAACCAGAATTGGTTTATGAAAAAAATCAATTGAATGAAAGTAATATAACAGATTTGGAAAAGTTTAACATCATAAAATCAATTATAAAATGAAACCTTCGGAAACTGATAAGACAAGAGATTTAATTGTTGAAGGCATGAAAATTTCTTATAAAAAAATGCTGATCAAAAAGAAACAACTTGGACAAAAGTTGGTGTTTAGCGAAAACGGTGTCATCAAAATTATTGAAGCAAAAGATATTGTAATTGACGAGAACTAAGTGAGAGATAGAGTTGGGAAATGGGAAATGAGAAATGAGAGTTGAGAAATGGGAACAGAGATTTTAGAAATCAAACTCAATAGCTAAAATTCCCAAACTTGTTTACAAGGCAAGAAGACTGTGTCAGTTTACCAACTGATGCTTACAGCATGACGTTTGTTGGGGTTTGCAATATACTCACATCCCAACGCTCATTTCCCAGTGCCCAACTCCCCATTCAAAAATCATACATCAAAAATCCTTTTAGTCTTCGTAATCGTCCACGTTAAACTTTTCGGTGGTTTTGCTCGATGTGGCAACCATTTTCATAATACCATCTAACTCTTGAGCTGTAAAGTCACGCCATTCGCCCAACTTTAAGTTTTTAAGTCCAATATTCATGATTCTTACTCGTTTTAGTTTACGCACTTCATAGCCACAAAAGCTACACATTCTGCGAATTTGTCGGTTCAATCCTTGAGTTAAAATAATTTTAAAAACAAAAGTACTCAGCATTTCTACCTGACATTTATGGGTAACAGTTCCAAGCATTGGAATGCCATTGCTCATGCGTTCTATAAACTTTTCATTGATGGGTTTATCAACAGTAACTATGTATTCTTTCTCGTGGTTATTGCCTGCTCGCAGTATTTTGTTTACAATATTTCCATCGTTGGTCAAAAAAATCAAACCTTCGCTTTCCTTGTCCAATCTTCCAATGGGGAACATTCGCTTAGGATGATTGATGTATTGAATGATATTGTTTTTTATTTTCAATTCGGTGGTACAAATGATTCCAACTGGTTTGTTAAACACAATGTAAATATCGTTGGCAACAGTTTTTAGCTTTTCACCATCTACTTTTACTACATCACCAGGATTTACCCTATTGCCAAGCTTGGCAACATTATTATTAATAGTTACACGTTCCTCTACAATGTATTTTTCAGCTACTCGCCTTGAACACATGCCAGTATCGCTTATGAATTTGTTAATGTTTATTCCAGTTTGATTTGTGTTATCCATCCGTTTCAAAATTAATTATTCTATCAAATTATTTAGCCATTTAAAAAGTATTTTTTTGATATGATAATGTTTAATCTATTTTTGGTGGAATATATCGCATGAAAAAACTTTTATTATTTCTGTTCCTACTTCAGTTAATGGCTTGCGACAGCTCGTTAAAGTTTGTTCAAATTGCCGATAAACAAGCAACAGAAGGTAATTACAGCGATGCTGCCGATAATTATTATACCGCATTTTTTATCAATCCCAAAAACACTAAAGCTAAATTGGGCTTACAAAAAAGTGCGCAAATGGTATTGGATGCAAAGTTCAGTGCTTTTGCCAAACATGTGGTTTCTGGTGATAATGAGGACGCTTTAAGGCAATATAATTACTGTAAAGATTATTTCAATCATTTAAAAAACATTGGCATTGACCTAAATTGGCAAACTCTTTACGACCAACTTTACGAGGAAACAAAGCAAGAATTTATTGGCAAACAATACGACATTGGACTTGGCCTAATAAAGGAAAACAAATTTGATAAAGCAGAATTGGCTTTTGATAGAATTATAGAATTTGACAGCAGTTATAAAAAGATGTCTGTGTTACGTATTCAAAGTGTGGTGGAACCTTTATACAATCAAGGTTTAAAATACATGGAGGTAAAAAATTACAAAGCCGCATACAAAGTTTTTGGTCAAGTAGCTAGTTTTGATAAAACATTTAAGCAAACTATGCAGTTACTGAATGAATCGTTACAAAAAGCAAGTTTGCCCATTGCTGCTATTTTAGTTAGCAAAAAAACATTTGCCAATCAAGAAGACAGTTCATTTTACCAGCTTTTGATAAATAGATTAGGTAATTCAAAGAACCCTTTTTTGAAAATAATAGATCGTAATCATTTAGAAAATCTATTGAAAGAAAAATCATCTGAAATTGATGGAATTATAGATGCTGAAACGGCTAGTAAAGCAGGTAAATTAATTGGGGCTAAGTATTTTTTATTGATAGATGTAAATGAAGTAATTTTTGATGAAATGAAACCAACTACCACTATTGAAACTGCATACGAATCGTTTAGCCAGCGAGTGGTCAATGAAACAGGCGATGCTCAATCGGTAATAAAATTTAAAAAAGTAAATTATAAAGAAACAAAACAATACAGAAAAGTAACTGCCAAGGTTTCCTATCAATTGGTTTCAGTTCAAAGCGGACAAATAGTTTCATCGGAAGTTTTTAGCGATGAAGCATTTGATGTGCATGTTTACGCCCGATTTGATGGCAATAAAGATAATTTATACCCCAATTTACCAGCAGGTAATTTTATGCCACAAGCGCCTAAGGAATGGACTGATAAGTTTTATGAATTGAACCGTATTTTAGCTAGCCAACAAAACCTTTCCGATAAAACTTACGAGGCCATTAGCTTGAAAATTATTGACGATATTAACTTGTATATGGAACAGTAGTTTAGTTGTCAGTTGATAGTTGTCAGTTGATAGTTTTAATTATAAAATATAAATCTTAGAAGGCGTAAGTGAAATAATTTAAAAACAGTGTTTCAAGAAGTAAACTTTCAAGAAATAAATTAATAAAAACCAACTATATTTTATCATTCAATAATATAACTTTGTAATCTTTAAATCTTGTAATTATTTAATCAATAAACTCATGAAACATAGCATCATTTTGGCATTTACAAGTTTTGTTTTTTTTGCCTGTGGCAATGGCAATGAACCCAAAAAAGCGTTAGAAGATAACAACAGAATTAGTGTAGCGGTAGATGAAAGTTTACGCCCGGTGATAGAAGCTGAAGAAATGGTTTTTGAATCCATCAACGATCAAAAACAAATAGATTTTATATACACTAATCCAGCTGAAGCCATGCGCCTAATGCTTGCCGACAGCTGTAAGTTAGCTATTATTCCTCGCAAAGCTACTGTTGCTGAACAAACAGCAATAGACCAAGAACAATATAAATTTTCACAAATAAAAATCGCCATTGATGCCTTGGCATTTATAGTAAATAAGGAAAATACTGATACCATTTTTACTGTGAATCAAATTAAACAATTAATGGATGGAACAGCTACTGATTGGAGTCAAATTTTCAGTAAAAATAAACTCGGTAAATTGCAAGTAGTTTTCGATAATCCGGGTTCTGGTGCTACGCAATATTTTAAAGATTCGTTATTGAATGGAAAAGATTTAGCCAAACATTGTTTTGCAGTAAATACAAATCCGGAAGTGATAGATTATGTAGAAAAAAACAAAAATGCCATTGGAATTATTGGCTTAAACTGGATAAGCGATAAGGACGATAGTAAAATGAAAGGCTTTTTGAACCGTATAAAAGTAGTGGAAGTAATACCAAGAAAAATTACTTACGAATCGCTAACCTATAAACCCATTCAGGCCAATGTTGCCATTAGGCAATATCCTTTTTGCAGAGAAATTTTTGTTATTGGAAGGCAAGCTAGTTTAACTTTGGGAAATGATTTTATCAATTATATAATTGGTGACCAAGGTCAACGCATTATTTTAAAAGCAGGATTGGTTCCGGCTAAAGCGCCCATTAGAATATTACAAATAACCAAATAGTGTCTGCAAGAAACTTCCTGTTTCTTCGTTATGCTTGTTATAAAAATGGTCATTTGCGAAAAGCAAACTCCCATTTTTCTAACTTCGCAAGCCTCGAACTTGAAACTTTCTAATCAGCCACTTTATTTTCGTTTAAAAATTAAAAAATATAAAATGCAAACAGCATCTATTTATAAAACAGTTAATCAAACAGACATTCAGTTTTTTGAAAGTATAGTTGGCAAAAACTTTGTTTTAGTTCAAAGCGAAGACAAGCAAAATTACACCCACGATTATACCGAGGACCTCAGTTTTATGCCCGATGTGGTCATCAAACCAAGCAATGAATTAGAAGTTTCTGCTATTTTAAAATATTGCAATGAGCAACATATTATTGTTACACCTAGAGGTGCTGGAACTGGATTAAGTGGTGGTGCATTGGCAGTTCATGGAGGTTTGATAGTAGCCATGGAACGCTTTAATAAAATTATCAATATTGATGAAAGAAATTTTCAAGCTACAGTAGAACCTGGAGTAATCAATGAAACATTTCAGCAAGCCGTTATTGAAAAAGGTTTGTTTTATCCGCCCGATCCTGCCAGTAAAGGAAGTTGTTTTTTGGGTGGAAACTTAGCGCATAGCAGCGGTGGCCCAAGGGCTTTAAAGTATGGCACCACCCGCGATTATGTGTTAAATATTCAAGTGGTTTTGGCCAATGGTGAAATAATTTGGACAGGCGCAAACACCTTAAAAAATTCAACAGGATATAACCTTACGCATTTAATGATTGGCAGTGAAGGAACATTGGGAATTATTACCAAAATGGTTTTAAAATTAATTCCATATCCAACTCAAACTTTGCTGATGTTAGCACCATTTAACTCGCCCGAGAATGCTTGCGAAGCGGTAGGTGCCATATTTAGGGCAGGCTGTAATCCGTCAGTTTGTGAGTTTGTAGAACCCGATGGATTCAAACTTTCGGCTGCTTTGTTAAATATCAATTTTGAAATTCCTGATTTGGTTGGTGCTTATTTATTAATAGAAGTAGATGGCAATAATATGGATGTGATGATGCTGGAATGTGAAGCCATAAGCAATGTACTTTATGCGCATGAAAGTGCGGAAGTATTATTTGCTGAAAGCTCTGAACAGAAAGAATATTTTTGGAAATTACGCAGAAGTATTGGCGAAGCCACCAAACATAATAATACTTACAAAGAAGAAGATACCGTAGTTCCAAGAGCTGAATTACCTTTGTTATTTAAAGGGGTAAAGGAAATTGGTGAAAAATATAATTTCAGAACCATTTGTTACGGTCATGCAGGCGATGGTAACTTACATGTAAACATTTTAAAAGACGATTTGAGTGATGAATATTGGAACAACAATATTGATCCTGGCATTGTTGAAATATTTGAATTGTGTAAAAAACTAGGCGGAACCATTAGTGGCGAACATGGCATTGGATATGTTCAAAAAAAGTTTATGCCCATTATGTTTTCCGAAAATCACCTGAACCTAATGCGCCAAATCAAACTGGCCTTTGACCCAAATTTGATTTTAAATCCTGGTAAGATTTTTTAGGATATCAGGTTACTATTATTTTATTTTATAATTTTATTTTTTTTGGGTCCTGACGATTTGAGAAAAACGAAAGAATTTCTATTTGATTATTATTTAATCTATAATATATTGTATTGAATTTTAAAACAACAACTCTTCTAACATCTTTTTTAAATTCAGATACTTGGAATATATCTGGATTTTTAGATATCAAATTTAAAGTTTCCTCTAGTTTTTCTGCAAGATTTTTAATTTCTTTTTCTGACCAATTTTGCTCAATGTATTCGATTGTATTTTCTAACTCTTTTAAGGCAAAATCAGTCCAAAAGATATTATAACCATTTTTCATACAGCATTCTTGCTTTTGAATGTGAATTTAGTTTACCTAACTCAGCATCTTCAATTCCACGTTCAATTGATTTTTTTTCATTTTCTGAAATTGAACTCCACCAATCTTTGCTTTCATCTTTTCGTAAATCCAATATTTTCTCAATTAATCTAGAGTCATCAATGGTGGAAAGCCATTGAATTAATTCAAGTTTTGCATTTTGTATATTTAACTCATTCATAAATCAAAATATTAAAACCCAAAATTACAATTTTATTATTAATATTTTCAAAATTGATTTGAAAATTAAATAACAAAAAAATCCGTTCCTAAATGAAACGGATTTTAATATTTAATATTTGAATTTCGTTCCGATTCATCGCATAGGCGTCAACTTAAGAAGAAAAAAACTCTAGAGGAGTTTAATATTAATAGCCCCGAATGAAATTCGGGGTCAAAGGTGTACATGAAC
>CAIUQQ010000232.1 GCA_903901345.1 uncultured Bacteroidota bacterium
ATAGATAAAATTAATAATTGATTTGAGGATTTTTACTTAATAAAATGGATTTCAAATAAAATAAAAGCCAGATAATATTAATTTTACGAACTGATTTTTTGTCTTCAGCGCGTTTTTAAATTAATAT
Organism: uncultured Bacteroidota bacterium; assembly: GCA_903901345.1. GTDB lineage: Bacteria > Bacteroidota > Bacteroidia > UKL13-3 > UKL13-3 > JAAFJM01. The sequence continues at coordinate 128 of CAIUQQ010000232.1, forward strand.
TATCTGGCTTTTATTGCTTTGATAGTTTAATTTTTCTTAAACTAATTTCTAAATGTTTTAGTGAACAATGTTTATTTTTTTGTAATAAACATTGTTATCTGCTATAATTTTTACAATATAGTTTCCTTCTTTAATAGTACTTACGTCTATTGCGTTTTCAGAAGTATTATTATTTAATTGTTGGTGTAAAATTTCTTTACCATTTAAATCTAATAAATCAATTACAGCATTTTTGGTGGTATTATTAAATAATAAATTTAATTGATTACTTACCGGATTTGGAAATACATTTATACTGAATAAATCTGATTCCTGAATTCCTGAACCAAGTTTTTCTGTAACTTTTAAAACCTGAGTTTTTGTGGTATTTCTAGTAATTGCAAAAGCACCATAAAAATTCACATCACCAGTACCTTTTGCAGGAGCAGTCCACTGGAAAGTCCAAACTGCAGTAGCAGTGTTTTTAGGAGTAGAATGCGTAATATATTTACCAATTACCCAGCTTCCAGTACCTGCAGCTAAAGTTCCTAATTCTGTTCCTGTTATGTTTTGTGGTGAAACTTGAAAACCTTTATTTCCTGTTCCAGTTAATGTAACAGTAACAGTGTATGCAGTATTTGGCGTATATCCTTCAGTAGGAACATTGGTAGTAATTATATTTGATGCTTCTGTTGGAGCACCAGTATGACAGCCCGATGTGAAGCACGTTCCTCCACCATCACCAGGCGATCCAGTGTTTTTTCCAGGAGCTCCATTGGGAGTAGAAATAATAGTTTTGTTAATTAATAACAGCGGTAAAATTAATGCGCTTACAATTAGTAGTTTTTTGTTCATGTATTTTTTTTAAGGTTACAAAAACAACTTTTTTATTTGCATTCCAATGTCATTTTTTTATGACAAACGTGGTATTTAATTTCGTAACCAAGCTTCAGGATTTAAAGCTTTTTTACCTTTAAATATTTCAAAATGAAGTTCTGTTTTTTGTTCAAAATCAAGTGTAGATACTGATCCTAAAACATCTCCAGCATTTATTTCTTGTCCTCTCCTCACTTTTACATTATAAACTTTTGCATAAACTGTAAAGTACTCTCCATGTTTTATCAAAATCACACTATCCATTCCAGGAACTTCAAATATGGCTTTTACTTTTCCTTTAAAAACACTCCGTACTGTTGTTTCTTTTTTACAAGCTATGTTAATTCCGTTATTGGTGGTATACACTGCTTTTAAAGTTGGGTGCTGATGGGTTCCAAATCCTTCGGCTATATAACCATTATTTACTGGCCAAGGCAAACGGTTTTTCATGTTTTCAAAGTTAGTATTGGTCAATAAATCATCGGGCGAAAGTGTTGATTCAGGAACTTTTTTAGTTTCAGGTTTTGTGTCAATTCCTTTTTTCTTATTTTCAGCTATTAACTTTGCTCTTTCTTTGTCAGCCTTTTCATTGGCTATTCTACGTCTTTCTTCTTCACGTCTTCTAGCATCTTCTATTTCTTTTTGAATTAAATCTGATATTTTTTGCGACAATTTTTGAAAATTTCTTTCGTTTTGTGCCTGCTCTTCTTGTAATACTTTTTGTTTTTGTTGTAATCCAGTAAGCACTTTTGTTTCTACTTTTTTATCAACTTCTAATTCTTTTTTTTCTACTTCTTTAACGGTATACAGTTGCTCACTTTGCTTTTTAACTTGTAGCATATTGTTAATTTCATCTTCTATCGATTTTTGAATATTAACAATCAATCGAGCTTGAAGCTGTTTGTATTCCGAAAGTTTGTCTAAGTATTTTATGCGTTTATAGGCATCGTTAAATCCTTCAGCATTAAATATAAAGGCCAAATCGTTTAGGTTATTTTTATTTTTATAAATGGCCACCATATTATTAGCATAATCTTTCTTAAGCCTTGCTAATTGTGATTTTAGCGTGTCTATGGTAGTTTTACTTTCGTTTACTTCTACCGAAATTTCAAATATTTCTTGGCCAATATTATTGATCACTTTTTCACGCGTTTTTATCTGCGCATTGATGGCTTTTAGTTCAGTAAGCTTGGTGTTTTCCTTTTCTTTATTTTCAGCAAGCACTTTTTTGGTTTCGCCAATTCTGGCTAATAAAGTTCTGCGTTCATTTTCTAATTGCTTTCTTTTCTGTGAAGTTTTTTGAGCAAAAATAGAAATATTTAAAAGCAATAAGATGACTACTAGTAAAAGTGATTTACTAGTAATGATATATTTAATGGTTAATTGTTTTATAACTGGCTGGTACACGTATTTGAGGATCTTTCTTTTTTTCAAATGCAAAGTTGAAAAGTTTCATCGTGCATCCTAAATTTTTTTCTGCCCTAATGTTGATAGCTAGCTCACTTGGATAATAATTTGTACCATTTGCTATATATTGATTGTAATTGATTGCTAAATTTTGGTTTTTATAAGTATCTTCTAATTGATTTACCTCAATCTTTGCAATTTTATTGATTCCATAATAACATTGTTGCGAAGCACCATCAAGCATCGTTTTTAATATGTATTGGGTAGCATTTGAATCTAATAGGGTAATGTTTGGATTTTGAGCAAAAAGTGCATTTCCCAAAAGCATGTTCTCCATGTTTTCAAATTGCAAAGCAGCAGAACTAAACTTTTTTAAATATTCGTAATTTGCTAGTGTATTGGTTTTTTCTAAATGGTTTAATATTTGAATTTGAGTAGGGGTGATGTACATTTTGGCCACTTCAATTCCCAATAAGTACGTGGCCCTAATAAAAATAAATTTCCCCTTTTCCATCTCCAATTGAATATCAAAAGTATAGCTGTTTTTACCATCACTGTATTCACATTCGCCTTTACACGAAATGTAATTATAATTACTTTCTTGTTGTTTTATATTGTAAAAAAATGCTGAATTATCTTTTTTTAATTCTCCTGCTTTCGCAATTTCAGTGGGTAATTTAGCTCCTAAATTCTTTTTCGATTTACACGATTGTACAAAAAACAAGGCAATAAATAATAGGCAACTAATTTTTATAATAATATATTTCACTTTTAAATTTTATTTGCAGCAAATATGTAAGGAAGAATCTTAATTAAAAAATTTGTTTTTATAAATGGCCTCTGGCTTAAGGCAACTGGCAATAAAATTTTTACACAGTACTAAAAACTTTTTCAGTACATAACCTTCTAATTTTGTAATCTTGTAATCTTTCAATCTTTTAATCTTTCAATTAATAAATGTCAAGCCACCATATCGTTCGCGATGAACAAGAACCCGCATTAATTATTGCCAATGGGCAAAGCTGTAGTTTTGAATTAATGGGACAATTACTAGAATGGAGTCCGGTGGTAATGGTTTTAGATGGTGCCATTCACCGTGTTTTGGAGCTTGGAATTAAGCTCGATATAGTATTAGGTGATTTTGATAAAACTGAAAATTGGGACGAATTATTGGCCAATCAGCAGCCAGTGCAAGTGGTGCATACCCCTGATCAAAATAAAACGGATTTGGAAAAAGGATTAGATTTTTTAATTGCCAAAGGCCATAAAGCAGTAAATATTCTTTGGGCTACCGGAAAACGTGCCGACCACCATATCAATAATTTAAGTACTTTAGCCAAATATAAAGACCAAATTACCATTGTAATGCTCGATGACCATTCAAGGATTTTTAACCTACCCAATCAATTCACCAAATGGTACACTGCCAATCAAAATATTTCATTGATTCCATTGGGAAGTGTTTTTGGTTTAACCACTAAAGGATTAACTTATAATTTACAAAACGAAGATTTACATTTAGGGCAAAGAACCAGCAGCAGTAATAAAACTGAAGAAGATGGATTGATAGCCATTAATTTTGACAGCGGAAATTTATTGTTAATGGAATGTAATGATTAGGTGAAAAGGATTTACTCGTCATTGCGAGGAACGAAGCAATCTAACTGAGAGATTGCTTCGTGCCTCGCAATGACGTTATTTTTAATTAATTATTCTGTCAGTTCGAGCGAAGTCGAGAACCAA
>CAIUQQ010000233.1 GCA_903901345.1 uncultured Bacteroidota bacterium
CCTGGCTCTGAAAGGCCAAACGAATTTGTTTACATCACTGCGCATTACGACCACATTGGTGTAATTGACAATGAAAAAGCTTTATTTTATTCAAAAGAAAGTACAGCAAAGCATATTTTAGATGCTAATAAAGGTGCTGAAATAGAAAGTATAAATTCAAGTTACGAGAAAGCTAAAAAAGACCAAAAAATTAAATTACTAGATGCTGAAAACAAAGTACATGAAATAAATATATTAGAAAAAGAAGATAGTGTTCAACATAAAAACACCATTTTACTAATGCTAATTTGTGTAATTGTATTTTTGATACTCCTAACTATTTTGTTTTTTTATTTATTAACTCAAAAGAAAAAACGTAAGACATTAGAACTTTCATTGGCTGCTAAAAGCAATATTTTACATAGAATAAACCAGGAATTACGCACCCCATTAAACTCATTAATGAACTACAGCTACTTAGCTAATGAAAGTAAAAACTTAACTGAATTACGTGAATTCTTGTCGGGAATAAATGCTTCGGGAAGCAACCTTACTTATAGTATGAACAATATTGTAAGCTATTTGCAAATAGATTCAAAAAATAATTTGGTGGTAAATGCGCCATTTAATTTAAACGAAATTCTACAAAGTATTTTTAAAGACTTTCAAATTCAATGTAGCCAAAAAAATATTTTATTCTCTCAACTTATTTCACCCGATTTGCCCTGTTTTGTTGTTGCTGACAGCAATAAAATTACAACTATTATACAAAACATTTTATGCAATTCATTAAAGTTTAGTGATAAAGGTGTTATCAAAATTGAAATCAAATTATTGAAAACCTTTAAAAATCAAAATCTAACAATAGGTAGAATATCAGTTTCTATCATTGATGAAGGACATGGTTTAAATGGTAAAAATATGAAAGATCTAGTGTTTTCAAATTTAAAGAAAAACGCTGAAAATGATGGTTTTGGTTTAGGCCTTTTTATCGTAAATAATTTCGTAAAAGACCTAAATGGAAGTTTTGAATTAACAAATAACGACATTGCAGGATGCACCGCAAAAGTAGAATTTGATTTAGAAATAGACGAACTAAATTCAAACAATCAAAATTACTTTATCGATAGTAAAATATTTGAAAAATTAAATATTTTACTAGTAGATAGTGACTTGACAAACTGCTATACATTACAAAAAATATTGGAACGCAAAGGACATAAAGTTTCTATAGCATCAAAAGGCAAAGATGTGTTTTCATTGTTACATTCTTCAAAATTCGATATGGTATTAATAGACGTTTGCTTACCTGATATAAACGGAATAGAATTAACAAAATTAATTCGTTTGGGTGGAGAATTTTCGCCTGATAATGACATTTCTATTGTTGGACTTTCGGCAAATGCTGACCCAATAGAAATGAAAGAAAGCTTGGCTGCAGGAATGAACGATTATGTTACAAAACCAATAAATATTGAATTACTCCTTCACAAAATGAATGAAGCAACAAGTAATAAAACCCAAGAATTGTATAGTACAAATTCATGATTTTAATTTTTAATTTTACAAAATACTTAAAATCATTTAGTTGAAAATTTGTTTTAAATTTTTATATTAAAAAAAGTATCAAACAAACAGTAGTTTTAATTAAATAAAATTGCATATTTGCCACTCTTTTAAAAAATATAAAATGTCAGTTTTAGTTAATAACGATTCGAAAGTAATAGTACAAGGTTTTACCGGTAGCGAAGGAACTTTTCATGCACAACAAATGATTGAGTATGGTACCAATGTAGTTGGTGGAGTTACTCCAGGAAAAGGTGGTCAAACACATTTAGAAAAACCAGTATTTAATACAGTTCAAGAAGCAGTAGTTACTGCAGGTGCAAATACTTCTATCATATTTGTTCCACCAGCTTTTGCTGCGGATGCAATTATGGAAGCTGCAGATGCAGGAATTAAAGTAATAATTTGTATTACCGAAGGAATTCCAGTAGCAGATATGATTCCTGTAAAAGAATATATCAAATCTCGTGGTTGTACTTTAATAGGGCCAAATTGTCCTGGTGTAATTACTCCTGGCCAGGCTAAAGTTGGTATTATGCCAGGTTTTGTTTTTAAAGCAGGAAGAATTGGTATTGTTTCAAAATCTGGAACTTTAACTTACGAAGCAGCCGACCAAATAGTAAAAGCTGGTTTAGGCGTTTCTACTGCCATTGGAATTGGTGGTGACCCAATTATTGGAACACCAACTAAAGATGCAGTTGAACTATTAATGAACGACCCAGAAACAGATGCAATTGTTATGATTGGCGAAATTGGTGGAAGTTATGAAGCTGACGCAGCGCGTTGGATTCAAGCTAACGGAAACAAAAAACCTGTTGTAGGTTTTATAGCTGGACAAACTGCTCCTGCTGGCCGAAGAATGGGTCATGCTGGTGCAATAGTTGGCGGACATGATGATACTGCTGCTGCTAAAATGAAAATTATGGCTTCGTGCGGAATTCATGTAGTTGATTCTCCTGCAGAAATTGGATCAAAAATGGCTGAAATTTTAGGCTTAAAAGCAAACTAAAAAAAATATACATATTATAAAAAGAAAAGCTAATTTAAACATTAGCTTTTCTTTTTTTTGGCTTCATAGTTTAATGGATAAAATTAGCGTTTCCTAAACGCTCGATATGGGTTCGATTCCCGTTGAGGCTACCATGCAGAACAACTCCAAATTATTTGAGAGTTGTCCTTTTTTTTTAATTAAACCATTCAAATTCTAAACCTGTTAATTCCCACCATTCATTGCTAAATTCAGCATAAAATATAAATGGAATTTTGGTTTTTGTTTTGCTTCCTTCCGTTTTAATTTCTAAGTAGCCATCTACTTTAGCTTTTTTGTTTTCTTTGTTAAATAAAATTTGTTTTATCTTATAATCAGCTATTGATTCTAAGTCGTGAATTAAGTGCAATTGATTCACTTTTACCTTTAATTCCTTTAAAGTAATGTACTCATTATTTAACCTAAATTCTTCTTTACAAGAGAATTGATAATTATTTTCACCTTCTTCGTTTTCAAACAACGTAAACAAAAAATGTTTAATTCTATTTCTTATATCAAAATCTTTATTTGGATGAAATTCTTCATAAATAAAATGCATAATCATGCCAGGCATGTTCATCATTTGCGCTTCTTCATGAATTAATTCTTCCGAAATAAATTTATACTTTATTTCATCACTGTATTCCGCCAAAAAATCTAAGTTTATATTGTTTTTAACAAGCAGGGCAAATGCTTTATCAAGAGCTGTTTTTAGTTGTTTTGGATTTAATTCAGCCGCAGGTTTAAAAGTATGCTTTCCTAATAATTCAACAATTTTTACCTTCTTAATATTCTTCGATTGTTTTTCAAATTCAATGATATTTTTCAAGAACAAATTTTCAATTTCTGCAGGCAAAACCAATTCATTTCCACCCATAATTTTACCTCCCAAAAAATCTTCAATTTGAAGTTTCATCAGTTGGTTTTCCATGTGTAAGTCTTCACTCCTACTCAATTTATTTTCGTTTGGAATTAATTGAATGCTGTTTTCTTCCTTTTTCAATTCATGAAATCTACGAAATGGATCTTCTCCAATAAAATAATTTCCCCAATAAGTAACAGGCATAAATATATTTTTACTCCCATGTACAAAGTTCATTAATATATTTTCTTCTTCCTCTAAATCAATGTCTTCAAATTTTTCATAGCCATACATTCTACTTATTAAATGGTCGGTTATAGAATTCATAAAACCAAGCATTTTTCTGCTATCTGTTTTGGTAATTATTGAATTATCAAATGCCTCCATTTGTTCAGTAACAAATGAAGCTGGAAAAGTAAAACGAGTCAATAAATTTTGAAGTCTTATGGCAAATTCAGAAAAAGTTTTTTTAATGGTTTTACCAGCAATCACAACAGTAATTAGGCTAGGCAGATGAACATAAATTACCAAACTTTTTCCTTTAAATGAACTTGTAATTGTGTTTGCATACCATTCTCCTAAAATAATTTTATTCTCCATTGATTTATCAATTATTTCAGGTTTTAAGCGCTGATTGTTCAGTAATTTTTGAGTAGCTCTAACAATTATCATTTTCAATTTTAGGTTTGATTATTTAAAAAACCAATTTTTATTAAATAAAAATTCATTTTAGTTAATAAAAAAATATTTGTGCAATTAGTTTAACCTAAATAGCTAATTTTTTCGTTTATTTGAATTTATGAAATATTTTGCATTTGTACTTTTTATTTGTAAATCAATAATTGTTTTTGGGCAAGCCGAATTCGACAATACTATTTTCGATAAAAAAGTTCAAACAGTTCAATTAATGGTAAATGGAACCGATGATAGGTATCCAATTATATCGATAAATGCGCAGCAATTAAAGCTCAGTTTTGATGTAATTGGTACTAATAATGAATATTTTCAATACACTTTAATTCATTGCGACCAAGCATGGAAACCTACTAATATACAACAAAGTTTGTATATTAAAGGTGCTACTTTTGACAATATAACTGACTTCAAATTTTCCACAAATACTTACGTAAAATACGTTCATTATAATTTGTTATTACCAAACGAAAATTTAAAACCAACCATTGCAGGTAACTATATTCTAAAAGTTTACAGGAATTTTGACGAAACCGATTTGCTTTTAACCCGCAGATTCATGATTTTAAATACTCAAACAAAAATAGAAGGAACTGTTCGTCCGGCTACGCTTGCAGAATATAGATATACCAAGCAAGAACTTAATTTTTCAATAGATTATAATGCGTCTTTGGTTCCAAATCCTTTGCAAGATATTAAAGTGGTTATTTTACAAAATAACAGATGGGACAATGCACTAAGAGGAATTCAACCTCAGTTTACCAGTAACGGTAAATTAGACTATAATTATTTTGATAAAACTTTATTTAACGGTGGAAATGAATTTAGGGTTTTTGACATTAGAAATTTAAGACAATTTAGTTTAAACGTTAGAACCAAAATTTTAGATTCATTTTATCGATGTGTTTTAAACATGGACGAATCGAGAGGAAGTAAGCAATATTTTCAATATATTGATTTTAACGGAAAAAGAATTGTTGCAAACAAAGAAGGTTATAACAGTGATTTGGATGGTGATTATGCATCCATTCAATTTCAACTAAGCGCAACTGATGCTTTACCTGCTGGTGCAGAAGTATATGTAATTGGCGAATTTACTGACTGGAAATTAAAGCCAGAATACAAAATGACTTTTAATGAAAACAGAGCTCGTTTTGATTTGGATGTTCCGTTAAAACAAGGACGCTATGAATATGTTTATGCTATATACGACAACGAAACCAAGCAACCAGATGAAAGTATTTTTGAAGGAAACCATTCAAATACAGAAAACGAATACATGATTTTAGTTTATAATAAAAATCTCCAATTTAATTACGATGAGTTAATTGGTTCTGTAATATTTAATTCTGCTAAGCAATAATATTTCCACAATTTGGTAACCAAATAAAATATATTGTTTATAAATAATTTATAGCAAAGCAATTTGCAAACTTACTTTTGAAATAAAAAAATAACATAAAAAACATGAGCGATAATAAAGAAAAATTGAAAGCACTTCAGCTTACTATGGATAAGTTGGACAAGCAATATGGTAAAGGCACAGTAATGCGCATGAGCGATAAATTGGTGATTGAAACACAAGTAATTTCAACCGGTTCGTTAAGTTTAGATATAGCTTTAGGAATTGGTGGATTACCAGTTGGTAGAATTATAGAAATATACGGACCAGAAAGTTCAGGTAAAACTACTTTAAGTTTACATGCCATTGCCGAAGCGCAAAAAAAAGGTGGAATTGCTGCTTTTGTGGATGCTGAACATGCATTTGACAGAAGCTATGCTGAAAAATTAGGAATTGATGTAGATAATTTAATTATTAGCCAGCCCGATGATGGAGAACAAGCTTTAGAAATTGCTGACGCGTTAATTCGTTCGGGTGCAATTGATATTATAGTAATAGATTCAGTAGCTGCGTTGGTTCCAAAAGCCGAAATTGAAGGTGAAATGGGCGAAAGCAAAATGGGCTTACAAGCTCGTTTAATGAGTCAGGCTTTGCGTAAACTAACAGGTACAATTAACAAAACTGGCTGTGTTTGTATTTTCATTAACCAATTACGTGAAAAAATAGGTGTAATGTTTGGAAATCCTGAAACTACAACGGGTGGAAATGCATTGAAATTTTATGCATCGGTTCGTTTAGATATTCGTAGAATTGGCCAAATAAAAGAAGGTGTTGAAATTATTGGAAATAGAACAAAGGTTAAAGTTGCTAAAAACAAATTATCGCCTCCTTTCCGTACCGTAGAATTCGATATTATTTATGGCGAAGGAATTAGCCGCTTAGGCGAAACCATTGACTTAGGAGTTGATTATGAAGTAATCAAAAAATCGGGTTCTTGGTTCAGTTATAACGAAACAAAATTAGGACAAGGAAGAGATTCGGTAAAACAAATTTTAACCGACAATCCAGAATTAACAGCCGAAATTGAAGGTAAAATATTTGAAAAAGCCAATGCTGGAGCTGTAAAAGTTAAAGCTTCGGCTGAATAAATTTTATCTTGTTCATAAATCATAAAAAAACACGCTTTTGGGCGTGTTTTTTTTTATTAGTTTATTTATTTTAACTAAAGTGTAACAAATCTGGTAAAAGTATTGACAAGTCATTTTTTGCATTATACTTATAATAAGATGTTAAAGTATTAACAGTATTCCAATCAACAACTGAGAATTTACTTTCATGCCAAATTCCATAATTTAATAATTTTACCTTTTCTTCTTCTTTTTTTAGTTTATGTAATCTGTTTTCCGGATATATTATTTCGCATTGCTCTAAAAGATTTAAATTGTCTGAAATAAATGTACTTTCATTACTATTGTATCCGTTCTCATCAATTAACCTTTTGAGATCTTTAGAATCATTTATTGTTAAATTCGCAGATTTAAAAATTTCTTTTTCCAATAATAAATCTACAAAATTTAACACACGTTCATTTTGTTCAATATCATAAAGAAAAATATCGTATCCTTTATTTTTGAGATATTCTAATAAAAAAGCTATCCAATACTCATAGGTTTGAGGATTATATTGACCTATTTTTATTGGAAAAATTTCAAACAATTTATTTCGGCTATTTCTATCGGGAGAACCACTAAATAATATTTTAGATTTTGCAGGAAAAAGTATAAATTTATTATTTGTTGTCATTTAAAAAAAAGTAAGATATTATTGGATAGGAATCTATGAATTTAAAACATTGCTAACAATTTTCAAATAAGCAAAAAATAAATATTATGTTATTATAATTTACAACTTTCAATAATAAATTCAATACCTTCATCAAGAAAATTTATTAAATGTGGTATACTCATACTCATTTTAAATACTTTTGCCATATCAAAACAATCCCCACTTTCTAATTTTAGTGGTGTTTCAAAAAAATTAAATGCCATTTTTGTAGGCAAAAAATTTCTATCCTCACGAATACTATTTAATTGTTGCCCATACAATTCAAATCTATTATTTACAAAATTTGCAAAGCCCGATGGCAATTGATTTAATATTCCCTTTTCCTGAGCAAATTTCACCAATTCATTAAAAAGTTCAGCTTCAAATTGGTCATATAAATGAGGTCTTCTTTGTCTGAATTTTCTTAACACATGTAGTGAACTAAATAGTAAAACTTCAAAGGTTACCCCATTTGAATTTTGTCGCTTATCTAGTATTATTTCGTTTGCCCTAACCATACATAAAAAGGTTAGTCTTCCTGGCGTTTCTTTTGGTTTCCCAAATAATTTATCTAATAGTCCCATTTTTATTTGATATATATATTTTTAAAATTATTAAAGTTAATTACTCAAATACTACACATAAAATCAGTATAGCAACACCTCCAATAAAGGATAACGCCATAATCTCACCCTCACCTCTATTTGGATTTACAAAAATACTTAATAAAATATTTGCAAAAATTCGGGAAAAAATAAAAACTATAATTAAATTGATAATAAAAAGTAAAATTAAATTGTAATCAAAAACTATTTTTAAGGGAATTAATGGAAAAACAAAACCAATGAAATATGGAATTATTGCTAATAAAGGATTTAAATATAAATTTGGACGATTCTCTAAATCACCTTTTATAATTATTGAATATATGCCGTATGTTGTAATGAATAAAACAGCTGATGTTAAAAGAAAAAAAAATACCATGTTTTTAAATTAATTTATATTCCTCCAATAACATTGTTTTTATGATTTACTATAACTATAGACATTTCATTAATCATTTGTTGAGCAATATTTTGTTGTTCAAACAAACTTAAATTTCTTACATTGTTAAATTGTCTTTGATGTACAATTTCTTTTTGGAAATATTTGTATTTCCAAGTAATTGCCAAATGTCCAGTATTATATTGAAACTTAATTATTTGATTTTGGCCATCTTCATATAAGTTAAATTCTCTTTTACTAATTGATGTTATAGAACCGTTACCGTTAAAAGCTTTATCATTAATAAAACTTACTATTAAACTAAACTTATGGTATAATTCCATTCCCTGCAAGTCATCATTATCTTTATTTAAAGAAGACAAAAAACTTAATAATATTAAACCTAAAACAACTATTAAAATAATCCAAATCATAAATAAATTTATTTTTTACTTCACAAATGTAATAATTTATATTACAAAACGTAATTATAAATATTTCAAAATAAATCAACTTTTGCATTGTGAAAATTCACATTGGAAAATTAATCGAAGAAAAGCTCAATGAAATGGGCATGAAAAAAAGTGAATTTGCAAAACGCATTTACAAACAAAGACAAAATGTAAATGATTTGCTTAGCAAAGAGTCTATAGATACAAGCGATTTACTTTTAATTTCAGAAGTGCTAAAATTTGACTTCTTTATTGAATACTCAAATCTATTAAATATAAATAAGCAAAACACCAATACTTTAAATGAAAACCGTAAAGAAATTGAATTTCTAAAAGGTATAATTGATAGTCAAAAATTATCGCTTGATTTATTGATAAAAAAAGAAAAATAGCTTTTTCATCAAACAAACAAAAAAACACGCTTGATGGCGTGTTTTTTTTGTTTGTAGTTTTTATAAATATTATTCTTTGTCCAAAAACAATCGTTGAGTTGGATAAGCAAATTTGCAATTGTTGCGTTCCACAATTTCCATAATTTGAATATTGATGGCTTGTTTCACTTCAATCTTTTTGTCATATAGGTTAGAAGTAACAAAATAAATTACCAAAATATTCAATGAACTTGAATCAAAATCGGTGAAATTTACATTGAGTTCATCGCTGGTATCTACATTTTTAGTGATTGCATTTTTAATTTCATCAATAATTTTTAAAATATCTGTTGACTTACTTTCATAAGTTAATTGAAGTAAAAATTTAACCCTGCGTTCTTCACTTAAACTAATATTATTTAGGGTTGAATCCACTATTTTTTTGTTAGGAACAGTTACTAAACTACGGTCTAAGGTTCTAACCCTGGTAGTTCTAAATCCTACACGTTCCACAATTCCTGCAACATCAGAAACCTCAATTTGATCACCCACTTTAAAAGGCTTGTCTAAGTAAATAATGAACGAACCAAATAAATTAGCAATGGTATCTTGTGCTGCTAATGCAATGGCCAAACCTCCAATTCCTAAACTAGCAATTAAAGCAGTAATATTTACCTCAAATGCCAATCTTAATGTTACAAAAAAGGAGAAAATTATAATAACAATTTTTGATAATTCTTTCAAAAAACGAATCAAATCTAAGTTAAAATGTTCTACATCGCTTTCGCTTAAAACATAAGCTATATAATCTGCCGATTTTAAAACTAATTTGGTAATAACTGTAATTAATGCAATTTCAAAAGCAGCTTCAATGATCCAACGCAAACCAAATTTTTCAATACCATCAATATGCCAAGCTTCTGGGAAATTCAAGCGACTAAAAGCAGCAAACAAAATAATCAATGTAATTAATTGCTCAAATGGCGTTTGTAAAAGCTGCAGAAATTTGTCGTAATATTGGTTTTTGGCAATGCCTTTAAATATTCTAAATGTTTGTTTACTAATTACATTAGCAAACAAACGTTTGAGCAAAAAGCCTAATATCAAAATACAAACACAAACGATGTATTCTCGTAATGGATTTTCTAAGAATTTTATTTCAAGTGTTTCGGTCATTGGATGATAGGGTTGATTGGTTATTGGTTAATAGGGTTGACAGGTTAATTGGGTTGATTGGTTAATTGGTTAAATATGTTTGTTATCTTGTTAATAAATCTTATCAACTTTATTAACCACTAAACTATTTCACCAAATTGACCAAAGTCATTTCTAATCCTTTTTTCAAAAGGCCAGTATGTTTTGGATTGAATTGATGTAAACGCATCATGGCTTGCCAAATTACTTTTGATGAATCTTTAAAAATTGCTTCATCGGTTAAATCTACTTCATCATTGCTTTGGCAATAAGCAAATACACGTGCCATGCCACAATTAGCTATAAAATCAGGAATTACAGCTACTTGATCATCGGTATAATTTGCTACCGCACCCATAAATATTTCTTCATCTGCAAAAGGAACATTTGCTCCGCAGCTAATAACTTCTAATTCATTAGCTACCATTCTATCTACTTGTTCTTTGGTTAACAATCGAGAGGCAGCAGCCGGAACAAAAATTTCCGCACCAATGTCCCAAATTTTTGAATTTACTTCTTCATATGAAAGCATATCAGGATGAACCAAAGTATTGCCTTGTTTGTTTAAAAATAGTTCTTTTATTTCATCTTTTGTAAAGCCAGTATTTTTTATCAAACCACCATTTCGGTCAATAATTCCAACTATCATTACACCATACAAACTTAGGTAATAGGCTGCAGCTGCACCCACATTTCCCCAACCTTGAATAATGGCACGTTTCATATTTACGTTTCCACCCCAAATGCCGTAGTAATGACGAACAGCCTCAGCCACGCCATAACCAGTAATCATATCGGCTGTAACCAAGTTTTTATCGTCAGCGGGAATAAAACGTAAATCTGTTAATTTTTTAGAAACGCCACCCGTTAAATTTGCCAAACGTTTTTTAGTAGAAATTGCATCTACTTTAAAATGACCATTCACTACACCTTCTTGCGGATGAAATAAACCTAATTTTTCAGTTATAGGAATTACTTCATGAATTTCATCTACATTTAAATCACCACCAGTTCCATAATATGCTTTAAGCAAAGGCATCACTGCCTTGTACCAACGCTCTAACACTCCTTTTTTACGAGGATCGGCAGGGTCAAAATTAATTCCAGATTTTGCACCTCCAATGGCTGGACCAGCAATGGCAAATTTTATTTCCATGGTTTTGGCCAATGAAGTAACTTCATGTTTGTTTAAACCTTTGCGCATACGCGTTCCACCACCAGCAGCACCACCGCGTAGTGAGTTTATTACTATCCAACCTTCAGCTTCGGTTTCGCTGTCTTTCCATTCAAAAACAATCTCTGGTTGTTTCGATTCGTACTTTTGTATTAATTTATCTAATTGCATTTTAGTTGATAGTTATTAGTTGTCAGTTGATAGTTTTTAGTACTTAGTTTTTAGTACTTAGTTTTTTTTTAATTTTTTATAATTTTTCAATTTTGTAATCTTTCAATCTTGTAATTTTGTAATCTTTCAATCTTTTAATCTTTCAATCAGTTTACTGAAATTTCCGTGTAACGCTCCGCCAATGCTATTGCTAACAGCACCCGTAACCGATTTTAAAATATTAATTTCATTCCTCATTCTTAATACACCCAAAAAAGCAAAAACCATGGCTTCTTTAAAGTTTATGGTGTTTAAATCTGGAATTATAATTGTTGTTTTGGTTTTACTTTTTATATTATTTATCAAAAAATGATTGAAAGTACCACCACCTGTTACTAGCACATTTTCAATATTATTAATGTTTAAAATAGTTGCAATTTGTAACGCAATATGTTCACTTAAAGTTGCCATTTTATCGGCATCATTCAACGAAGAAAAGCTAGCAATAATTGGCCAAAATTCTTTTTTTACCCATTCAATGCCTAATGATTTTGCACCTTCTTTTTTGTAAAAATCTAAATCATTTAATGCTAAAAGCAATTCATGATTAATATTGCCGCTAGCAGCAATTTCACCTTCGTGATCAAATGGTAAATCAAATTCATTGGCGATAATATTTAACACCATATTACATGGTGAAATATCGAATGCTTTTTGTAAATTTTTTAAACTTATATTGGCAAAGCCACCCAAATTCAAACAAGCATCATACTTTTCAAACAATAAAAAATCGCCAATAGGAACCAATGGTGCACCTTGTCCACTAAGCATTACGTCTATGGTTCTAAAATTATTTACAACCGGCAAATTGCTTTCAGCGTTAATTCCTGCTCCACAACCAATTTGAGCAGTGAATCCGCTTTCAGGTTGATGAAAAATGGTATGACCGTGTGATGAAATAAAATCTACAGAAAGGTTATTTTCTTCAATAAACTGTTTGGTAATTTTTCCTAAATACTTTCCATAAAACGCATCAGTTTTAGGATATAAGTGAATTGGTTGATTGTGTAATTGGCTTAATCTAACTAACCAATTTTCATCGTAAGGAATGGTTTGAGCTTGTTTAATTTCAAAATTCCATGAATCATTTATCAATTCAAATTCGCAATAAGCAATGTCAACTCCATCCATTGAAGTACCACTCATTAAGCCTATTACCTTGTATTTATTCATGTTTATTTCAAAAAAATAAGTGTGCGAATATATTATAATTTGGTGGGTGTTTGACTATTTTTTATCATTGAAAATATTTACATTTTTTCAAAATCAAACAATTTTTCTTATCATGCAATTCAATTTAGCGTTTTTAAAATGAATAAAAAACTTAACTTTTTAATAATTGTAGCCGCCCTTGGTTACTTTGTAGATATATATGATTTAATTGTATTTAACGTTGTAAAACAAGAAAGTTTACTCGATTTTATTTCAGCCGACTTGATGGATAAAACAGATACTTATCTGTTTAATTGTCAAATGACAGGAATGCTTTTAGGAGGATTAATATGGGGTATTTTAGGAGATAAAAAAGGAAGAGTTTCTGTGCTTTTTGGCTCTATCATTTTGTATTCAATTGCTAATATTGCCAACGCTTTTGTAACAGACATTCCTAGTTACGCTTTAGCCAGGTTCATGGCCGGAATTGGTTTGGCTGGTGAGTTAGGCGCTGGCATAACTTTGGTAAGTGAAAACATGGAAAAATCGAAGCGAGGAATTGGAACCATGATCATTGTTTCTGTTGGGGCTTTAGGTGCTATTGCCGCTGCAGTTATTGGCAAAAACGGTCATTATTTGGTTTCGTTTTTATATACAAATTTTTCTATATCATTAAAAAACTGGCAAGTAACTTATTTGGTTGGTGGCGTTTTAGGCTTAATGTTGTTGCTGCTCAGAGCAGGAACTTACGAAAGTGGAATGTATAAATTGGTAGAAACGAACAAATCTATTCAAAAAGGAAATTTGATAAGTTTACTGAAGAATAAGAAAAATTTACTGAAATACTTGGCGTGTATTGCCATTGGATTACCTATTTGGTTCACCATTGGCGTTTTGGTCAATAAATCACATTTGTTTGCTCGTAATTTGGGTGTTGAAATAAAAGTAGCCGACAGCGTAATGTTTGCCTATTTAGGTTTGTCGTTTGGCGATTTGTTAAGTGGCTTGTTCAGCCAATTATTTAAAAGCAGAAAAAAAGTAATTTTTGGCTATTTAGGAATTAGTTTAATCCTATATTTTGTGTATTTATTTAACAATCAAGTTTCAGTTTCTTACTTTAAACTCATGTGCTTTTTATTAGGCGCTGCCACTGGTTATTGGGCACTTTTTGTAACAGTGGCCTGCGAACAATTTGGCACCAATATTCGCTCTACAGTGACCAATACCGTTCCTAATTTTGTACGTGGCGCGGTAGTTCCAATTACTTTAGGTTTTGCCGCTTTGCAAAGCAATTTTAGTTTTAATATTACTTCTTCGGCATTAGTAGTTGGCTTAATTTGCCTGACCTTAGCTATTATTTCTACTGCATATATTGCTGAAAGTTTCCATAAAGATTTGGATTATGTGGAGAAATAAATAAATAGGCAAGTTATTTAAATGAGTTAAATTGAATTTTTTAGAAACGTTTTAAAAACTGATGCCTTCGCTTGATGCGAAGGCATCAGTATATACAAGAGAAAAGCCATTAATAATTCATGAACGCTTTAGAAATGATTGGAACTAGTTTTTAATTTTAAGCAATGCTCCAAGTTATTTGCAGTAAAACAAAAAGTAAGTTTTATTTACTCAAACCATATTTATCAGTAAATGTCTGTCCGCTAATGTGATTTTGGCAACAATAAACAATTTCACAATTTTGAACTTGGTTACAAATAGAATCAACTTTTCCGAAAGCCCAATTACATTCTCCAATCTTTTTTCCTTGTAAATCAAAAATAAAAGTAGAAACGTCATAAGCATTTTCGCTGGCTTCATACACAGTTTGCCCATTTAACTTACATTCAAAAATTATACCATTTTTAAAGTTGGAATAAATGGTGTGTATGCCTGGTTTTGTTATTTCCTTATCTAATTTACACGCTGAAAAATTAATTAATATTATAAGGTATAGGAAGACGAATTTTGTTGAATATTTCATGCTGTTTTTAATGATTGTCAAATCTAAATGTTTTTGATTTCAAATTTGTTTTATTTTTTGTCCATTTTAGTCAATTATCATGTCTTTTTTTAAGTATATAATATTACTTTCGCGGCTCGTTTTTAAAAGGAAATATTTTTTATGAATCAACCTCGTAGCATGCAAAATGCTTTAATTTCAGTTTTTTACAAAGATGGTTTAGACGTTTTGGCAAAAGCATTGAACCAATTAGGAATCAATATTTACAGTACTGGTGGTACACAAGATTATATTGAACAATTAGGAATTAAAGTTAACCGAGTAGAAGATTTAACGGAGTATCCAAGTATTTTGGGTGGACGAGTAAAAACATTGCATCCAAAAGTTTTTGGAGGAATTTTAGCTCGCAGAGCCAATGAGCAAGACCAAAAAGAAATGGCAGAATTTAACATGCCTTATTTTGATTTAGTAGTAGTTGATTTATATCCTTTTGAGGAAACATTAGCAAGCACCAATGAAGAAAGTAAGATTATTGAAAAAATTGATATTGGTGGAGTTTCATTAATTAGAGCTGGCGCAAAAAACCACAACGACACTTGCATTATTTGCAACAAAAAGGATTATGCGGTTTTAGCTGAAACATTATTGGCACAAAACGGAACTACAAGCATTGAACAACGCAGAATGTATGCAGCCAAAGCATTTGCAACGACTGCCGCTTACGATACAATTATTCAAAATTATTTTAACCAAACTCAGTTTGCAGCTTTAAGCACTATGCCAGCTCAAACATTGCGTTATGGCGAAAATCCTCATCAAAAAGGAGTTTTTTATGGCGATTTAAATGGCATGTTTACACAATTACATGGCAAAGAATTATCGTATAATAATTTGCTTGATTTAGATGCAGCTACGCATTTAATTGAAGATTTTGAAGAGCCAACTGTGGCTGTTATCAAACATAATAATCCTTGTGGATTGGCAAGCAGAACAACCATTTCGCAAGCATGGGCCGATGCGTTAGCAGGTGATCCAGTTTCAGCTTTTGGTGGAGTGATCGTTGCCAACAGAAACATAGATGTGGAAACTGCTACTGCCATGGACAAAATATTTTTGGAAGTATTAATTGCACCAAGTTACGATGAGGCTGCTTTGCAAATTTTAAAAGGCAAAAAGAACAGAATTATTTTATCAAAAAACGGTTTATTGCCAAAAGGCAAAACCATGCGTACCGTGCTAAACGGACATTTGGAACAAGATAAAAACGATGTAATTTTAACGCAAGAAAACTTGCAATTGGTTACTGAAAATAGTGCCAATCAAAGTACCATTGATGATTTATTATTTGCTGATAAAATAGTAAAACATGCTAAATCGAATACCATTGTTTTGGCAAAAAAAAAGCAATTATTAGGAATAGGCTGCGGACAAACTTCTCGTGTAGATGCTTTGAAACAAGCCATTGGCAAAGCCAAAGCATTTGAGTTTGATTTAACTGATTCGGTGATGAGTAGCGATGCATTTTTCCCTTTTCCTGATTGCGTAGCAATAGCATTTAACGAAGGAATAAAAACAGTGATTCAACCTGGAGGTTCAATTAAAGATGATGCTTCTGTTCAATATTGCAACCAACAAAAAATGGTGATGTATTTTACAGGAGTGAGGCATTTTAAACATTAGGGAAATGGTTAATAAAGTTGATGAGTTAAAAGTTATTGTTTAAGTTGATTAAAAAGAGTAAAACTTATATCGTTATATACAAAAAAAATAAACCACATAGAAACATAGAAAACATAGTTTAACGCTTTGTTTTCTATGTTTCTATGTGGTTCAAATC
>CAIUQQ010000234.1 GCA_903901345.1 uncultured Bacteroidota bacterium
AACATCATACCTTGATTTGAATCGATTAAATACATTTGAAGTATGAATAAAATATTCTTTTTTTTTATTTTTTCTTCCTTTTTTATTGCTTGTAAAAGCAAGGTAGAAAAAGTAAAAGCTATGCAACAGAACATTACAGAATCGGTGTATGCTTCGGGAATTATAAAGGCTGAAAACCAATATCAAGTATACTCCAATGTAAATGGAATTATTCAGCAATTTATGGTTACGGAAGGCGATTTGGTAAAGGTGGGAACCCCTTTAATTGCTATACAAAACGAAACATCGAAGTTAAATTCCGATAACGCAAAATTAGCAGCAAAATATAACGATTTTGATGCCAATCAAAGTAAATTAAATGAATTAAAAACGAGCATTGATTTTGCTAAAAATAAATTTTTAACAGACTCTTCTCTTTTTGTTCGCCAACAAAATTTATGGAACCAACAAGTTGGTTCGCAAGTAGATTTAGAGTTAAAAGAATTAAGTTTTCAAAGCTCAAAATCAAATTTACAAGCAGTATTAATCAGGTATTCCGATTTAAAAAGACAATTAAATTTTGCTTCGCAACAATCGAAAAAAAACTTAATGATAGCTGAAAAACAGTTGGGCGATTTTATAATAAAAAGTGAGATAGAAGGAAAAGTTTATAGCCGTTTAAAAGAAAAAGGAGAAATGGTAAACGTTCAAACTCCTTTGGCAATAGTAGGTTCAGCGAATAAATTTAAGATTGAACTTGAAATAGATGAGTTTGATATAGTTAAAATAAAAACGGGTCAATTAATTTTAGTTTCTCTGGATAGTTATAAAGATGAAGTTTTTGAGGCAATGGTTAATAAAATTAATCCATTAATGAACGAACGTACTAAAACGTTTATGGTGGAAGCAATATTTACCAAACAACCACCCTCACTTTTTCCAAACTTAACAGTAGAAGCAAATATTGTTATAACCACTAAAAAAAACGTACTTACTTTACCTAGAAATGTAGTGAGTGATGATAGTTTTGTAACAAAAGTTGATGGCGAAAAAGTAGCAGTAAAAACTGGCCTAAAAGATTATAATAAAATAGAAATATTAAGTGGCATTTCTGCCAATGACGAACTAATTGTTCCCGCAAAATAATGAATATTAAACTAATCATTACTATTGCCAAATCGTTATTATTAGCACGGTGGAAACAAACGCTGGTGGCGGCTGTAGGCGTAACTTTTAGTATTACTATGTTTATTACTTTGCTTAGTTTTATGAGCGGATTAAATGACTTGTTAGATGGTTTAATTTTAAACAGAACGGCTCATATAAAAATTTTTAATGAGATAAAAGCAAACCCAAATCAACCCATCAATTTATCGGAAAAATACAAAGGAAATTACAACTTTATACATTCCATAAAACCAAATGGGGCCCGACAAGAAATTTATAATAATGGGGCCATTTTAAAAGCGCTAAAAGCTGATACACGGGTAAAAGGTATTGCACCAAAAATAACTGCTCAAGTTTTTTATAATGTTGGCACAATAGATATTACCGGAGTAATAAACGGAATAGATGTAGCGGCCGAAAACAGGTTATTTTTCTTTAAAGACTATGTAACAACTGGCAATTATATAGATTTAATAAATGTGCCAAACAGTATTATTTTAGGAAAAGGTGCTGCCACCAAAATGCTAGCAAACATTGGCGATGTAATACAAGTTACCACTCCAAAAGGCGATAGAATTCAACTGAAAGTGGTTGGTTATTTTCAATCGGGATTACTAGAATTAGATAAAGTTCAAAGTTATGCATCGCTAGCCACTACCCAAAAATTATTAGGCAAACCAAATAATTTTATAACTGATATTCAAATTAAATTATTTGACATGACGCAAGCACCAAAAATAGGCAAAGAATATGCTAAAATATTTGGTGCGGATGCCGAAGATATTCAAACTGCTAACTCACAATTTGAAACAGGAAGTACCGTAAGAACATTGATTTCATATGCAGTTGGTATTACCCTTTTAATAGTAGCAGGATTTGGAATTTACAATATTTTAAACATGATGATTTATGAAAAAATGGACTCCATTGCTATTTTAAAAGCTACTGGTTTTTCAGGAAAAGATGTAAATGCCATCTTTATCATTATTGCGTTAAGCATTGGTTTCTTTGGTGGTTTGGCAGGTTTGCTGTTTGGATTTGGATTATCTTCCATCATTGATCAAATTCCATTCAATACAGCTTCATTGCCAACAATCAAAACTTACCCTATTAACTACAACCCGAAATTCTATATGATTGGAGGAGTTTTTTCATTAATTACCACTTATTTTGCTGGCTTATTTCCTGCTAGAAAAGCGAGCAAAATAGATCCTGTAATAATTATTAGAGGAAAATAATATGAGCCAAATTGTACTAAAAGCCATCGGCATTAATAAAAGTTTTCACGATCCAATTACCATTCCAGTTTTAAAGGATATAAACTTTACAGTGAACAAAGGTGAGTTTGTGTCGGTAATAGGAAAATCAGGCTGCGGCAAGTCTACTTTACTTTATATTCTTTCTACAATGGACACTGATTATGAAGGAAACTTATTCATAGATGGCGAAAGCATGAGG
>CAIUQQ010000235.1 GCA_903901345.1 uncultured Bacteroidota bacterium
TGTTTCTGTTAAATTCAAATGTTTTTCACAAATACACTTGCTTCACTTACTACACTTTTTTTGTGTAGCTAGTGTAGTTTGTGTAGTTTGAAAAAACATATCATTTTTCTGCATTTATAGCAGTTCCATAATTTTTACGTTCGGTTTCATAGCCTGAATTTCTTAATCTTTCGGCAAAATTTCTAATATTAAAACTCTTAAAACCGCCTTCAATACAGTAGCTTCGATATTCATTAAATAAGCTATTTAAAGGCATTGTATTATTTAAAGAAACCTTATATTCATATTCACTTAAGAACATTTGAATACTATCACTTTCAATTTTATATTTTTCAACTGCATTTTTAGCAGCATTACAATTTGAAAAACTTTTTTGTTTCAATAGCCTGTTTAATCCTTCTAGCACCCAGTTAAAAACTCCTGAAAGTTCACTTTCAATTATTTTTGTATGTAGGGTTTTATCCTGTTCATTGGGTGGTATTGTAACATCAAATGGAATAATTAAAAACCTTCTAAAATAAGCGTTTGTATGTTCTACATCTTTGGGCAATTCGTTACAGTTAAAAATTAGCTTTGCATATTGTGTTAAGGTGAAAGGTCGGCCATATGGCAAACGTGCTTCTACTGGTTCACCTGAAACCAATTGTTTAAATATTGAAGCTTCTAGTTTTCCATTTATTTCACTTGCATAGTTTACTAACTTATCGCTAATCTTTGCCCTAAAATAACCGTTTTCATTTGTTAAACTTTGCAGTGAATAGCTGCTTACATTTTCGCTCCCTAGTAATGAATTTACTATTTCAAAAAATACACTTTTACCATTTGCACCAGTTCCATAAAGTATCAATGCTTTTTCTTCTTTAAGTGCATTGCTACCATGCTTTATAAATACAAATCCTAAATATTCGGCTAAAACTCTTTGACGTTCCATGTCAGGCAATACCTTATTTAAATAGGCTTCAAATAATGGTGCTTTTGCAGTTGGGTTATATTCAAAAGGTAATTGATAGGTTAAAAAGTCTAAACTATCAAACGGCTTTAATTTAGTTTCCTTTGCGCTTATTTCAAAAGTACCATTTTGTAAATTTACCAATACAGTATTTTTGCAAATTTCAGGGGTTGGCAAATATGCAGCTGAAATAAACTGTTTAAATAATTGTTCTTTGAATAAATAAAACCTTGCTGAAAATATAGAAACTCCCATTTTTTCGGCTGCTTCACCCAAAAAATTTTTAAATGTTTCTTCGTCAATTTCTGCCCAAAAAGTACCATTATACAAATAAATAAAATCATGGTTTTTACATAAACCCCAATTGTTTTTTTTTGCAACCTTTACAGCATTTTCAATTGATAATATAACATAGTGCTTACCTTTTATTTCAAAGTCAGGTGCTTTTTGTGGGTTGGCTATTGCTTCAAAATCTATTGGTTCAAACTGTTCAATTAATTGGCTTAGTATTTCATTATGTGGGGTTGCTTTTTTATTATTAATAAGCTTATTTTCTAGTTTTTCAGCATCGTTTATAATATCATTTGCATCAATAATATTAAAGTCAAATTGTGGTTTATTTTTATTATCTTCGCTTTGCTTATTAAAGTTAGGAGCGCTGTTTTGATTTATCATTATTGCGCTCCTTTCTTTTTGTTCATAAAACTAGCTGCTTCAGTTGCAGTTTCTGAAATGGTTTTTTTGCGCCCTTGTTTTATCCAATCTGTTAAACTTTGCTTACTGAAGTATAAACGCTTTCCACGTTTACAAACAGGAATTTCGGACCTTTGAGTAAATCCATAAAGGGTTGGAACAGATAAATTCAGAAACGCTCCAGCTTCCTGAATGGTTAAAAATTGGTCCTGTTCGGTTTGTGGTTCATTACTTTTTTCAAGTAATAAGGCTTCAATATTATTCAGCTTATTGTATAGCTGAATAACTGCCTGTGGTAATTCGTTAAATGTTAAATTTTCCATTGCAAAATCAAACTTATTTTATGTTTGTTAGGGCAATGGTAATTATGGTTTTTATGGCTAAAAGTGTGGGTTTTTGGGTTGTTTATTTTTATTTATAACTGCTTATATTATTTATTAAGTGCCTTGTAAATTTCATTATTATTTAGCCCTTCAAAATGGTTTAAAGTTTTTATAATTTCAAAATATTTTTTATTTGATCTAAAAGGAATATCACTTAGTTCATTGTACAAAGATTTTAAACATGCTGCAAATCTTGTTTTGGTATTTATTTTTAGATTAATTATTTCTTTTGGTAAATTATAATCTGAATGTGTAAAATATTTTGTTAATAGATTTACAAATAATTCAAAATCGTTTTCAGACCTAAAAGCATATTTCCAACCTTCATTTTTATCAATTTTATTAAACTCATTAATTATTAAATCTTTAGTATCTATTGTGCCTTTGTCATTATCTACACAATTGCTAGGTTCGCTGTTAATTTGAGTAATAAAGTTTAAAAGTATTTTCAATGTCCTATCAAAGTATTGATAAAGAGAATATTTGTTTTCAAGCAATACTAGTTTTTCAATTGGCAATTCAAAGTTGTTTTTATTACTATATTCAGGATATAAAGCCAAAATTTGTTTAAGATTTATTTTTTCTAAATAATATTTACGAGCGCCTATATACTCCTTTGATAGTTCTTTTTCAACTTTATTAAGGTATATTATATTTTCTGCTTTTGTTAATCTTTCTAAAATAAAGTTTATACTTTTCATTTTATCTGTAATAAAAATATCAAATTCCTTTTCAGTTGGCAACTCATTGTTATCAACTAAAAAATTTAAAGAAATATCAGTTATCAATTCAATTGGTAAATTTGTTTCTAGTATAGTTTCAAAATAATTTTTCATAATTATACTTTTTAAAAATCTAACTTAATTTTATTAGCTGCTTCACGCTTAGTTTCGTCTAATATGTGAGCGTAAATTTGTGTAGTTGCTATGTTTTTATGTCCTAGCATTTTTTGAACTGTATAAATAGCTGTTCCACTACTCAATTGAAGTGTTGCGTATGTATGCCTGAAGCAATGGAATGTAATTTTTTTTGTAATTCCAGCTTCTAAAATCCAATTTTTTAATAATTTATCTTGATGTGTTGACCTTTCCAAACCTTCAAAAACTTTTGCGCTCGGTTCTTTGGCTTCACCTAATAAACTGTATGCCTGTTCACTTATTGGCATCATTTCAATATTTTTGGTTTTTTTTATTGTTATTTTCAAAAAATAACCATTCCCTTTTATGTATTCAATTTCATTCCATGTAAGTTTTAATATGTCGGAGTTTCTCAAACCTGTTAAAGCAGAAAATAAAGCTGCTCTTTTCAATAATTCATTTTTACAATCAGTTTTTACTAATTGGTTCACCTCTTCAATTGTTAAAAACTCTTTTCGGGTTGGGTTGGTTTTTATAGGTTCAATTTTACCACTCAAATCATTTATCAAAAATCCTTCTTTGTAAGCCTGTTTTATGCTTGCTTTAAGTTTTTGATAATAGGTTGCAGCTGAATTTTCTGAAAGTCTTGTTTTTACTTTTGTACTTCTAATACTATCAGCTGTTAAAAGATATTTTTTAAAGTCAATACAAAACTGTTCATTTAAATCAGCTACTTTTAAAACTCCATTCGTGAAATTATCCAAATGTTTATAAGCAGCGTTCCACGTTTCGTTTGCTGTTCCTAAGTATGAATCAGCCATTTTTTTAAAGTAAACTACAAAGTTTTGTTCACCTTTCAAAAGTTCATTTGCTGCCAAAATTTCAAAGTTCTGCTCCCTTGCAATAAAGTTTTTTTCAATATTTGAAAGTGCTTCATTTTGGTTTAAGTCCTTTTCATTGGTTCGCCTTATTTGTTCGGCTAGTTGTAATTGTTCTTTATTATGCTGTATATCTAGTGGGTGTTTTGACTTTTCAAAAACATACATACCTAAAAACTTCCTTCTAGTTGGTTGGCCTGTTTCAGGGTGTGGAATAGGTGGGTAAAAATCTAAATATAAACTTTTCCTATTGCCTGAAATCGGCTTTTGTCTAAGCGTTACTTTAATTGCTGCCATGCTGTTTAATTATTAGTTTTAAATATTTTATCAATTTTTTGTTTTGGAACGTATGAACACAAACCATTTTTTATTTTAGTAATTCCATTACGTTTAACAATTTCGTGAACAGCCCTTTCAGAAACTCCAAATTTGTTTTGAATTTCAATAAGTGTGTAACAGTCTGCAATGTCAATTTGGATTGGTTCAATTACTGTATTAATAACAGGTGCTTCAGCTGGTTCAAAAAGCTTATCAATGTTTGAGCGTTTAATAATGGTTTTCTTTTCTAGTATATTAGTTGCTTTCAGTTTGCCTGAATGTATCATTTTATAAATGTTTTGACGTGAACAACCAATTAACTTTGAAACCTGTGTTACTGTTAAAAACTCCCTTTCTTTTAGTTGCTCAATTGGTTTGGCCTTTATGGCTTTCGTTTCTTTGTTGTTAGCTTCTATTTTTAAGTTCCTAGTATTAATTTGAACTATTCGTTTTCTGCAAACAATGCCACAATATCTAGTAACAGTTGTTTTAGCTATAAACTCTTTGCCACACAATTGACAAATTTTTTGAATGTTTAAGTTTGAACTCATTTGTGGTTAAGATTGTAATAAAGTGTGTAAAAGTGTAAACTATGTAAACCAAAAAAAAGAACTGAGGTACAAAATTGGTCCTAAATTCCTTTTGAGGTACAACGAAGGTACAAATAAACCATAAATAAACTAATAATAAAAAGTAACAAACCAATAACAAGGCATAAAAAAAGCCCTGTTTATAAGGGCTTTCTAGTGTTTTACTGTAAATTTGTTTATTGTTTATTTTGCGCAGTTACTTATTGATATCAAAATCGTTCATGAAAGCAGTAGTAAAATTTCCAGCTTTAAAATCTTCGTTTTGCATTAATTTCAAGTGCAATGGAATGGTTGTTTTTAAACCCGGACCTTCTAAAATAAATTCTCCTAAAGCACGTTCCATTTTTATAATTGCTTCTTCGCGAGTTTGAGCGCTTACTATCATTTTAGCAATCATACTATCGTAATTAGATGGAATGGTATAACCTGCGTAAACGTGCGTATCTACTCTAACTCCATGTCCACCTGGCTTGTGTAAATATTCAATTTTGCCTGGTGTTGGTCTAAAGTTATTATAAGGATCTTCGGCATTGATACGAACTTCAATGCAATGCTTAGTTGGATAATGATCTTTACCACTAATTGGAACACCTGCAGCTAATAAAATTTGCTCTTTTACTAAATCAAAATTAATTACTTCTTCAGTAACAGGATGCTCCACTTGAATACGCGTATTCATTTCCATAAAATAGAAATTTCTATGCTTATCAACTAAAAATTCAATAGTTCCTAAACCTTCATAACCTATAGATGCAGCACCTTTTTTAGCTGCTTCACCCATTTTTTCTCTTAATTCAGGTGTCATAAATGGAGAAGGAGATTCTTCTACTAATTTTTGGTGTCTACGTTGAATAGAGCAATCTCTTTCCGATAAATGACAAACTTTACCATATTGATCGCCAGCTAACTGAATTTCAATATGACGAGGTTCTTCAATATATTTTTCTAAATACATACCATCGTTACCAAAAGCAGCTTTAGATTCTTGTCTTGCGCTATCCCAATTTTTTTCAAATTCTTCCGAATTCCAAATAATTCTCATTCCTCTTCCACCACCGCCAGCGGTAGCTTTTATAATTACAGGATAGCCAATTTCTTCAGCAATAGTTATACCTTGTTCAAAGCTATCTAGCAAACCATCGGAACCAGGAACAACAGGAACACCTGCTTTTTTCATGGTATCTTTAGCATTTGCCTTATCACCCATAGAATTAATCATTTCTGGACTAGCGCCAATAAATTTTATTCCATGATCTTTACAAATCTGGCTAAATTTTGCGTTTTCACTTAAAAAACCATAACCAGGATGAATTGCATCGGCATTGGTAATTTCGGCAGCGGCAATGATGCTAGCCATATTTAAATAGGAAAGATTTGATGGTGGAGGTCCTATACAAACTGCTTCATCAGCAAATCTTACATGTAAACTTTCTTTATCGGCAGTACTGTAAACAGCTACTGTTTTTATACCCATTTCCTTTGCAGTACGAATAATTCGCAATGCTATTTCGCCTCTATTGGCAATTAGTATCTTTTTAAACATTTTGGGATTGTTAAAAGTAAAATATTTTTTTTACTCAGTTCTAAAACTTTGTAATTAATTAATTATATAATATCTCAA
>CAIUQQ010000236.1 GCA_903901345.1 uncultured Bacteroidota bacterium
GCAGTATAAAAAATAAGCAAATAAAGCACCAGATAAACTAATAATTAAAGGTAAAAGTTTATGAAACAAATCAATAAATTCTATATCCACTAATGTATAGTTTTCTGGAAGAACAAAAATCGATGCTCCTCAAAAATCTGTACCAAAACCAATAAAAATATCTCTACTTAAGAATCCAACGGAAATACTTAACAAAGATAATAAAAAAAGTGGAAGAACCATTCGTCAAGAACCTTCATGTGCATTTAAAATAGTAATTTTATTTCCATTTGGTTCAGCTAAAAAAACTAAAAATAGTAGGCGAATAGAATAAAAAGCAGTAAAAAAAGCAGCAAGAGTACCTAAATAGTAAGAAAAATGACTTCAAATTGTATATTTAGCATAAGCTATTTCCAGTATTGTATCTTTTGAATAAAATCCAGCTAAAAATGGAAATCCCATTAAAGCTAAAGACCCAATAAGCATTATACTGTATGAAAACGGTAACAAGTTTTTTAATCCCCCCATTTTTCTCATATCTTGTTCGTCAGAAACAGCATGAATAACAGAACCAGCACCAAGAAATAATAAAGCTTTAAAAAAAGCATGATTAGATAAATGGAAAACTCCTACTTCATAACTAGATAAACCACAAGCGAAAACCATGTAACCTAGTTGACTACAAGTAGAATAAGCAATTACCCTTTTCATATCATTTTGAAATAATCCAGTCGTTGAAGCAAAAAAAGCAGTGGCGGATCCTATAAAAACAATTAAATTCAATGCTATTGGTGAAAATTCAAACATGAAAGAACATCTAGCAATTAAAAAAACTCCTGCGGTTACCATTGTAGCTGCATGAATCAAAGCAGAAACAGGTGTAGGACCTTCCATAGCATCCGGTAATCAAGTGTGAAGTCCTAATTGTGCTGATTTCCCCATAGCACCTATAAATAATAAGATACAAATAAAGTCTAGTACAGGTAAATGGAAGCCTCCAAGTATAAATTTATAGTTAATTACTAAAGGTACTAAAGTAAAAACAACATCATAATCTAAACTGTTAAATATGTAGTAGATAGAAAATATAGCTAACAATAGAGCGAAATCTCCAATACGATTAACTAGCATTGCTTTTATTGCTGCTTTATTTGCTTGAATACGTGTAAATCAAAAGTTTATTAATAGATAAGAAGATAATCCTACTCCTTCTCAACCAACAAACATTTGTAAAAAATTGTTTGCAGTAACAAGAATTAACATAAAAAAAGTAAAAAGAGATAAATAAGACATAAAACGAGGTAAATGAGGATCATATTCCATGTATTCAGTTGAATATAAATGAACTAAAGTAGAAATAAAAGTAATAACAAGAAGCATGATACTAGTTAAACTATCAAAACAAAATGACCATGAGACTAGAAATGAATCAGAAATAATTCAAGACCCCATATTTAGTTTATAAGATACTCCATTCGATAAAATGTCATAAAATAATAAACTAGATAATACAAAAGATAAAAAAACACTAAAAGTTGTTGTGATACAACTTCCACGACCTAAAAATCTACCGAATAAACTTCCACTAAAGAACCCTAGTAAGGGCAATAAAACAATTAGTATAAACATTATCAATAAAAATATTTTTTAACAAGAATAAAATTTAGTTACTAAAATCTATCTATCTATTGAACCAAACACAATATCTTGTGTTCCTATAATTGTAACAACATCTGCAATCATATGTCCTTGTGACATATCATTTAAAGATTGAAGATGACCAAAATCAGGAGCTTTGATTTTGCAACGGTAAGGTTTTTCAGTATTATTAGAAATTAAATAAACACCAAATTCTCCTTTTGGAGCTTCAGTAGCAGCATAAGTTTCACCAAAAGGCAAAATAATTCCTTCAGTAAATAATTTAAAATGATGAATAACTGCTTCCATTGAAGTTTTCATTTCTAAACGACTAGGAGCATTTAATTTTGAATTTGAATTTTTAATAGAACCAAAATCAATTAATTTCATCGCTTGTTTAATAATATTTAATGATTGTCTCATCTCTTCTATTCGAATTAAATAACGATCATAACAATCTCCATTTGAACCTACTGGAATGTCAAAGTTTAATTCAGAATAAATTTCATAAGGTTGGGATTTTCTTAAATCTCAAGATAAACCAGAACCTCTTAACATAACTCCACTAAATCCTCAATCAATAGCTTTTTTTGCAGATACAATTCCAATATCAATAAGACGTTCTTTTCAGATTCTGTTATTTGTCAACATTTCTTCTATTTCATCTAAACGAGTATTAAATTGATCACAAAATAAAAATAAATCGTCTAAGAATCCAAAAGGAATATCTGAACTTATTCCACCAGGTCTTATATAGGCAGCATGCATACGTGCGCCAGAAACGCGTTCATAAAATTCCATCAATTTTTCTCGTTCTTCAAACGCTCATAAAAAGGGTGTCATTGCACCAACATCCATCGCATGGCAACCAACGGCTAATAAGTGATTTAAAATTCGTGTAATTTCACAAAAAATTACTCTTATAACTTGAGCTCTTCTCGGTACTTTTAATTTGCTTAAGTTTTCAATTGCCAAGGAATAAGTATGCTCTTGTGCCATCATAGATACATAATCAAGACGATCAAAATATGGTAAAGCTTGTAAATATGTTTTATATTCGATTAGTTTTTCAGTTCCTCTATGTAATAAACCAATATGTGGATCCGCTCTTTTTACAATTTCACCGTCTAATTCTAAGATTAGACGTAAAACCCCGTGAGCTGCTGGATGTTGTGGTCCAAAATTAATAGTAAAATTTTTTAGTTTTCTATCTAATTCTTTTTTTTGTAGTATCATATAAATTAAAATAATTTTTTTTTGTAAAAGATTGAAGAAAAGGAAAAAATAGGATTCGAACCTA
>CAIUQQ010000237.1 GCA_903901345.1 uncultured Bacteroidota bacterium
AAAAATGAAAAAATTAATATTATCTTTTATTGCAATATTTATTTTCATTAGATTATCAGCTCAATCTGGTGAAGTGCTTGAAATGAACAAAATAAGTGCAACTAATGGCAGCTTTACGGGTTTAACAAATGATTACAAGTACTTTGGTAGAGGAGTTTGTAGTATTGGAGATGTAAATAAAGATGGCTATTCAGATTTAGCTGTTTCAGCAATGAATAACAGTACACTTGAAGGAGCTATATTTATTTTATTCCTTGATAATAATTTTAAAGTAAAATCATATAAAATTATTGAAAGAAATATAAATGGACTTACTGGTGCATTTTCATCAATGCAATTTTTTGGCTTAAATTTATCAAATATTGGCGATATGGATAACGATGGAATAAATGAAATTGCAGTTGGTAATTTTACGGGAGGAGGTAATTCTAAGGGGGAAGTATTTATATTGTTTTTAAATGAAGTAGGAACAATTAAATCTTTTAAAATTATTGGACCTAACAATTTGACACTTGACAATAATGCAGATTTTGGAAGGTCAATAACAACAATTAATGATTTAGATAATGATGGTGTGAGAGAAGTTGTGGTAGGAGCGCCTGGTGATAACGATGGAGGTGCTGAACGTGGAGCTCTTTATGTTTTATACTTGACAAATATAGGAAATTTAAAATCTTTTAAGAAAATAAGTTCAACACAGGGTAAATTTCATGGAGTGATTAATAATGGAGCGCATTTTGGACGTTGTTTAACTTCAATTGGAGATTTAAATAAAGATGGTAAGACTGATATTGTTGCTGCTTCCTTAGGAAGTACATACGAATTATGGGTTTTATTTTTAGATTCAATTGGAAATGTAAAAACTTACCAAAAAATAGATTCGGATTCGGGAAATTATAAATTATATGATAGAGTTAGACCTTTTGATAATATTTCATATCTTGGAGATATTGATGGAGACACAAATTCTGAAATAGTAATTGGAAATTACAACGACAGTGTAAATAATATTTCTTCTGGAGTGGTTCGAATTGTTTATCTACTAAATAACGGTAGTGTAAAGGATGTAAAAAAAATATCAAATCAAAATTTAACTAATCAAATAGAGGCAGATGAAAGATTCGGATATTCAACTGCTTATTCTATTGACTTAAATGATAACTTCAAATCAAGTATCTTAATAGGATCTGACTTAAGAGATGATGGAGGTTCAAACAAAGGAGCCATTTATTTATTAAGTTTAGATGGTGCTGTTCACCCTACACCACCAAAAGCTTTGTGGCGGGTAAATGCTACCAGTGGTAACCAAAATACAGTATTTAACTTCACCCAATACAGTACTGGTTTTCCAAGTGCTTATAAATGGAGCATTACCCCTAATACTTTTACGTATCAAAGTGGTACTTCAGATACCAGTGCTAACCCAATTATTAAGTTTAACCAAACCGCTAATTACAGTGTGCAGCTTAAAGTTACCAACCCTTTTAGTTCAGATTCATTATTGCGTAGTAGTTACATAAGCGTACAAAAAGTTGGGGTAAACAATGCAGAAAAAAACACTACTGCCATTAGCATTTTCCCTAACCCAACTAACGGTTTGGTACAAGTGCAAAGTCCTGTAAATATTCAAACTATTTTAGTTTTTGATATTACAGGCAAGCAATTGTTACAACAAGAACCCAATGCCCAAACAGACGAAATAAACATCAACAACCTACCACAAGGTTTGTATCAAATACATGTTCAAACAGAAATGGGAGTTTTGGTAAAAAAATTAATTAAAGAGTAACCAAAACCTATAAGGTTTTTAAAACCTTATAGGTTTAAATAGAACAAAACAAAACCTATAAGGTTAGAAGGAAACCTTATAGGTTACCGAGCAAAACACCTAACCTATAAGGTTTTAAAAACCTTATAGGTTTAATCACGAACAAACAAAACCTATAAGGTTAAAAGAAAAACCTTATAGGTTACCGAGCAAACAAAACCTTATAGGTTGCAAAACAAAGAATATGACAGATTACCATCAACCACTATTACCTGACCAAACTTACCATTTGTTTTCAAGAGCGGTTGATAGCGAAAAGCTTTTTATGAATGCTGACAATTATTTATTTTTTCTACAAAAACTAAAACAACATACTTCAGTTGTTTGCCAAATTTATTGCTATTCATTATTGCCCAATCATTTTCATTTATTAGCCAGAATAATCGATGAAGCTAGTATTATTAAACATTTTGAAGAGGTAAAAAAAGTAGTTTACCAACCGAACACACATAACCTTTCCGATTTTATAATGGAACGGTTTAGTAATTTTTTAAACAGTTATACCAAAGCATTTAATAAAGCGAATCAACGTAAAGGTTCGTTATTTATGGATTTTTTGAAGCGAAGTAAGGTTAATAAAGAGAATGATTTTACTTCATTTGTATGGTATATTCATAAAAATGCAGTGCATC
Organism: uncultured Bacteroidota bacterium; assembly: GCA_903901345.1. Taxonomy (GTDB): domain Bacteria; phylum Bacteroidota; class Bacteroidia; order UKL13-3; family UKL13-3; genus JAAFJM01. The sequence continues at coordinate 2,461 of CAIUQQ010000237.1, forward strand.
ATCAGCTTACAAAAAACATTGGAGAGTGGCAATATGATAGCTATAAATCAATAATAAGTGAAGCGCCAACCTCACTTTTAAGACCAGATGTTTTAGCATGGTTTGGCAACAAAGCGGATTTTATCAAATTTCACCAACAAGAGATTTATTCTAAGATAGAATTTAAAGATATATAGTAAACCTAACCTATAAGGTTTTAAAAACCTTATAGGTTTAAATTTTCATCTTTTATTTAATCAGCACAAAAATTATATTTGTGCAATTAATTAACTCAATCAAACATATTTTATAATCATGGCAGGAAACGAATATTTTGGCGCAGATGAGCGCAAAGAAATAAATGATGTTTTGGAAACAGGCATTCTTTTTAGATATAATCACGATGCACAAAGAAATAATATTTGGAAAGCACGTGAATTTGAAGCTGAAGTAGCCAAATTAGTTGGTGCAAAATATGCACATGCTGTAAGCAGTGGAAGCACTGCAGTTAGTTGTGCGTTAGCAGCTGCGGGAATTGGTGCTGGCGATGAAGTAATCGTTCCACCATTTACTTATATTGCTTCGGTAGAAGCAGTAATTTTTGCTGGCGCATTGCCTGTTTTTGCTGAAATAGATGAAACTTTATGCTTAAGTGCTGAAGGAATTAGAAAAGCAATTACACCTAAAACTAAAGCGGTAATGTTGGTTCATATGTGCGGACAAATGGCACAAATGGACGAAATTATGGAAGTAATTAAGGAGCATAAAATTGTTTTGATTGAAGATGCAGGACAAGCAATGGCGGCTAGTTTTAAAGGTATTTCTACTGGTTTGTATGGAAAAACAGGTTGCTATAGTTTCGATTTTTTCAAAATTGCAACAGCAGGTGAAGGCGGAGTATTTGTAACTAATGATGAAGCTGCTTACAAATTAGCTGATAGTTACGCTGATCACGGACATGACCATCAAGGCAATAATCGTGGCATGGAAAACCATCCAATTGTAGGATTTAATTATAGAATTTCTGAATTACATGCAGCTGTAGGTTTGGCTCAAACGCGCAGAGTGCCAATGATTCGTGAAATCAATAATAAACATAAAAAATTTATGATGGCAGAATTAGGAAAAATTGCGGGTGTAAGCTTCGCAACCATTCCTGATGCAGATGGCGATTCGGCTACTTTCCTAAATATGTTCCTTCCAAATACCGAAGCTGCCATGAAAACAGTTGATGAATTTAATAAAAATGGTGTGGCTGGTTTTAATTATTGGTTTACCAATATGTACCATTTTATCAATCAATGGAACCATATAAAAGAAGGTAAAGTAGCGGCAAGAACAAATGTTCAGTTATTAGGTGCACCACAAGATTATAAAAATTTAGATTTACCAAAAACGCAAGAAACAGTGGGTCGTTTAATTTCATTTGGAATTAAAGCTACTTGGACTGAACTAGAATTAAATGATTTAGTCGCTAAAATGACTACATCAATAAAGGCCGCTTTAGCACAAACAGCGTAAAACTAGCTAAGAATAATTGAAAAAATAATCTATGAAATCTGTGACAAATAAATTTAGGATGGAAGTTGAAATAGCAGAAAAATCCTTACTTTCAGAAGAACAAAAACTATTAATTGATGAAAGTTTGAGTGATTTAAACGAAGGTAAAATTTATAGTCAAGAACAAATAGTTGATGAGTTTAATCGAACGAAAAAAAAAGTAGAATGAGATATGTGTCCTAAAATAATTGAGTTGGTTTTTAGTATTTTAAATGCGTTAGGCTCTATAGGAACTTTTGGTGCTTTTTTGTTTTTGTTTTTAAATGATAAATTAAAAGTATCTCAAATTGACAAATTATCATCTATCATCATTGCTTTGAAAGAACAAAATGAAACAACAAAAGAGCAATTAAGACAAAGTATTTTACCAGTTTTATTTCTAAATAATACTACTTTTAAACCAGAAAATAATGAATTTAAATTTGATTTGAATAATAAAGGTGAAATGGCAAGGATAAATGATATAAAATTAATCTCTGGAGATATAACTTTATACAACATTTCTGTACCTTATGACTTAGAAAAGGATAGCTCAAGATTTATTTTCTTAAAAGTTAAAAATACCGATGATTTCAATAATTGTAATTATAAAATTGAAGTATTGTACTTTGATAAAATGAAAAACAGGTATTCTATAATTATTGAGGGATTAGGAAGAAACGTAAAGTTGATTGATGAAAAATGATATGAAAGCTATAAACTTAGTGATGTTGTATTTATTATTTATTTGTTCATGTGATATTAGTAGCTCAAATAAAAACACTAACACACCAACAATTATCAATAAATGTAAAAATGATAATTTTCGAACGTTAATTCAAAAAAAAAGGACAGAAAAAATAATCAGTTCT
>CAIUQQ010000238.1 GCA_903901345.1 uncultured Bacteroidota bacterium
CATGCTATTGAAAAAAAATATAATTATTTGACACATCTTTTAGATTCAATCAATGACATTGAATTAATGAAAAAAGCATTGATAGAATTCAACAAGTCAAATCATTTTTTCTTTAAAGAAAGTGACAATTTTGATATTTCAAAACTAAGTTCTAAAGAGTATATAAAAAATGCAGCTGCAATAGTCTTTTATCTTACTTTGATGGAGTTAAATAAAGATTTGATTATGCCTGATTGTTCTATACACTCATTCTATAATTTTGATGTTTTTACAAAGTCGGATTCAATAAAACTACATGAAGAATATGTAGGTGTAATTACTCGAGAACGCTTTTATGAAAGTTTTGAATTAACCGCTTTGCTTAAAAACAATTATAAAGTAAATTTTATTAAACGAAATGGTGTAAAAGTGGTCGATGTTAAGCTAAATATTTTAGCTAAGAATAGAATATTAAAACTTAAACCAGCAAAAAAGGGACATTATGAAATTGAAGTTTCTTTCTTTGCTTTAAATCCTGATTCAACTATTTCAGAATATCCCACAGCAATTGTTTTTGATGTGTATTAGCGTTCGCCATTTTAGATTTAGCCGATGATGGCAACGTTGCCATCATCCAAAAGTGTTTAAACAAAATCGCAGGCGAGGATGCCTGTATTGGCTGAAATATTTAGTGTATATTGTAATAACATCAAGTTAGAATATACTTAAAAATAAACGGAAGGCAATAATCAATATAATAAAAAAATAAATGATAGCGTTTGAAAATAACTTTTTATGTGGTTGGTTAGATTTCAGTGTAAGTCCAAGTGCAATTGGAATTGATGTAAATGTTTGCCAAATAAAATAAATATTTAAAAACGAATATTCATCATTATGGCGGATGCTCGAATAAACCAATAACGAAGCCACAGCGAAAATAGATGTAAATAAAATAGTTAAAAATTTAAAGTGAATGGACGAAAAATGGTTAATTATTAAAACTATAGCAATGGAAGAAAAAATGGAACTAGCTATGTCTTTAATATAACCGATATAATCCCTCCAACTTGAATAAGGACTAAATTGAATTTTAAACATTGCTCTTATAATAAATGACGAAACAAACCAAGTTAAAGCAAATAAAGTGGCAATTATTATTAAATTTAATACAGGTTTTTTTAGTTTTGACCAAATACTTATTGCATAAGTAACACCTAAAACTATTGGTGAAAAAACCAAAAAAGAATTAAAAAAAATAAGACAAAACAACCCATGAATAAGGTTAGAAATGAACACTATTGAAACAATAGTTAAAAATTGCTTTCTATCAAATATTAACTCATTTATTTTTATTATTTCGATGCTTTGCATTTGAGGAATGTTTTCTACTTATAAATATCTTTTCTATGACCTATCTTTTGAATTTCAACAACTTTTACCACATCTTCAATACTATAAACAATCCTATAATCTCCGGTTCTTACACGCCATAATTCATTTTTTTGCGCTTCCAATTTCTTTGCACCAACAGGGCGAGGGTTACTTGCCAAATCATCAATTACAGCAGCAATTTTCTTTACAATGGTTGTGGGAAGTTTGCTTAATTCTTTTTGAGCCGACTTCTTTAAAACAATGCTGTACATCATTACAGTTTACCTTTTTTCTTCAGTTGTGCTTTCACTTCCTCCCAAGCTACGGTTGGCTCTTCTGCGCGCGATTCAGCTATGATTACATCAAATAAATCTTCTATTTGTTCATCATATTGTACCAAAGTTTTCATTTCGATAACAACTGCTTTCTTCCGGTTTTTATCATCGGTTATATAGCTTATACCTTTCATGTTGTTAGTAATTATTGTTTTTACAAATATAAAATACCGAACTCATAAACTTTAATAAAATTTGTGAGGATGGTTTTGCCCTAGTTAATGCTAACGCAAAGTATCCAAGAAGAAGCAATATTTTCCCGCAAAGTTCTGAATCCTTGTCAAGCAAGGCGTGAAAGAAGAAAGGATTTTAGGATAAATAGGATTACTGTTTTTACGCTGTAGAGACGTTTAATTAAACGTCTTTACCATGCCAACAGAATACCATTGAAATTACCAATAACCTATTAGTGAAGTTGCATGCAACGTCTTTTTTGTTGAAGACGAAATATATTAAGTCTCTACGTATTTCCGCAAGGGTTGTTATTCAATTATTTTGATGGTAATTTTGAATAAGAGTATTTCATTATTTCTTCAAATATTTTGGTCTTCTTTTTATAATCGCTATTTGAAGTTGAGTAAAACAGGAAACTTGGTGATAACTCGTTTTGCAATTTTTCTATATGTTCTTTGTAATGCCCCTCTATTACGTTATTAAAATCATTATTTATTATTATATCAATACATAAACGTAGAGGATAACGAAGCGTTAGGATTATATCGCCTTGTGTATTGTAATTTATTTCTTTCAAATAGATGACATTATATTTTTTTTTACCATAAATATCTTTAAAACTTACAATTGTATCTTGTAAAATATGCCTTTCTAACAATCCATTGTTTGTGTAGTATTTCATTTCTATTCCATTTGCCTTATATGCTCTCATGGCTAAATTATAGACAGTTCCAATACCACCAACGTCTGTAAGAAACAAATAAGTATAATAAATATATTTAACATAATGCATTGGGCCTTTCTCAAAATAATGTAAAATTGAATCTCCAATATATTCATAATAATTTTCGTTTTGCACTTTTTTGCTGATTATATTTCCTAACGAATCATATTCCATAATTGAATGATCATAAACCATACTTGAAACCAAATTACCTTCTTTAACATGCGCCAATGTAAAGAAACTATTATAACCCTTTGAATAAGGTTCTGTCATGTAATAATGAACTTTAGGAAACTGTTTAATCGAAAAATTATATTCTTTTATTAGCTTATTGAATTTATAGTATCTTGCTTTTTCGCTTGAGTCAGTAGCATTTCTTTTATAATCTAATACTTTATTTAAATTTTCATCAAATATGGTGTAACAAAAATTTCCTTCAGATTGGCTTTGTATATATTCTATTCTTTTTAATGTAGAATCTTTGTAGTAATAAAAATAAATATCATCACCAAATCTTTGATTTGATTGCAGTTTGTTTGTCATATGCTTAACAATTACATTTCCCCCTTCCCAAAATTCGGCACTGTCAACTAAGTGCATTTCACTCCAATTAATGCATTGCCCTTTAGCAAATGCCATTTGTAAAGTAAATAATGTAAAAAAAAGTATGTACCTCATTTTGATTTCAATATTCAATATTAGTAAAAATAAACACCAAACCTAAAACGTTTTGTTTATTGAAATTATTGGAATAAAATGTAAAACCTTTGTTCTTACGTTCGACCCTGTTGGGGTCGTATGTTTATAAAAACAAATTAGGCTATAAATATGCGACCCCGCTGGTTTGGATTTGCAATCCAAATCATTTACAAAAAGGATTTGTAATCCGCTTTTTTCAAGCCTGTTTCTAGCAAATGCATTCAATGGCATTGATATTTTATGCATTTCAAATGCTAATAGTATTGTAATGCGGTTTGCAAAACCGCACTAGCTGTTTAGAACAAAAGTTAAGTAAATGTTTATACGCTGTAAAGACGTTTAATTAAACGTCTCTAAGATTTCCTGTAAGATTTTTCAACATTCAATCCCAAGGCATCGGGACAATATCCAATTTTGCTGCTAAAAGTTAAATAGTATGTTTTAAAAAATAGTATAAGTTTGTAACATAAATTTTAAAACCAATTCAACTATGAAATTTGCTACCAAAGCTATACATGCTGGACAAGAACCTGATCCAACTACAGGCGCAGTAATGACTCCCATTTATCAAACGTCTACTTTTTGGCAAGCTAGTCCGGGTAAACACCAAGGATATGCTTATGCTCGTGGAAAAAACCCAACGCGTGATGCTTTGCAAAAATGCATTGCTGCATTAGAAAACGGAAAGCATGGTTTGTGTTTTAGCAGTGGAATGGGTGCCATTGACGCAGTAGTTAAGCTTTTGAAGCCAGGCGATGAAGTGATAACTGGCAACGATTTATATGGTGGAACATATAGAATGTTTACCAAAATATTTGCTAATTATGGCATCAAATTTCATTTCATTGATTTAAATAATGCGCAAAATATTATAGCTAGTATCAATGCAAATACCAAGTTGATTTGGATTGAAACACCCACCAATCCTACCATGCAAATAGTTGACATTGCTGCTTGTGCAGCTATTGCCAACGCGCATCATTTAATATTAGGAGTTGACAATACTTTTGCTTCACCCTATTTACAAAATCCTTTAGATTTAGGTGCTCATATTGTAATGCATTCGGCTACTAAATACATGGGCGGACATAGTGATGTAATCATGGGTGCTTTAATTGTAAACGATGATTCTTTGTTTGAACAATTAGCATTTATCAATAACAGTTGTGGAGCCACTCCAGGCCCTCAAGATTGTTTCTTGGTATTACGTGGTTTAAAAACTTTGCATTTGCGCATGAAAGCACATTGCGAAAACGGAAAAGTAATAGCCCATTTATTAGCCAATCACCCAAAAATAGAAAAAGTGTATTGGCCAGGTTTTGAAAATCATCCGAACCACGACATTGCAAAAAGACAAATGAGCGATTTTGGTGGAATGATTTCTATTGTATTAAGAAATGCAAGTTTGGAAGATACTTTTAAAATAGCATCAGGATTTAAAGTATTTACATTAGCCGAAAGCTTGGGTGGCGTAGAAAGTTTAATTAACCATCCTGCAACCATGACCCACGCTTCAATTCCTAAAGCTGAACGTGAAGCTGCAGGTGTTGTTGATAGCTTGTTACGCCTAAGTGTTGGTGTAGAAGATATAGACGATTTAGTAGAAGATATTTTGAATGTTTTAGGATAATTGAAATAAAGTTCTTCCATTTGAAACCTCATTTCGACAAGTTCCTTGACTTTATGGTCGTTGAGCTTGTCGAAACGAAGTTATAATAAAATACATGCCAATTCAATACACATTTTATTATTAAATATTATTTGGGCTTTTTTACAAATAATAACTCCGAAGAGTTGAATGTGAATAGCACTGCATGAAATGCAGGGATAAATTAACAACAAGAAACAACTCTGAAGGAGTTGAATACTTCAAATAGATATTTCGGTCAAATCCAATTAAATGAAATTTGACTATTGGTTTTAGCTATTCAACTCCTTCAGAGTTGTTTATTA
>CAIUQQ010000239.1 GCA_903901345.1 uncultured Bacteroidota bacterium
CTTGAAGATATTTTTAGTGATTTAAATTAAAATAAAAAACCTTGGAAACAAAAAAAGCCTTACAATTCATCATTATATTCATCATTATATATGTAGTTTCAAATGGATTATACCAATACATATTATGGCTTTATACACCCACTCCAGATCCAATTACCCTATATACATCATTAATATTATGTAAGATATTCCCTGAATTCAATGCCACTCCGCTCCTATTTGATGCCGCAGTATTAATTAGCAAAGGGCAGCATAAATTAGTAAATATCAATGAAGGTTGTAATGGAATGGCATTAGTAACTACATTTCTAAGTTTTGTAATTGCCTTTAAAAGCACACTTAAAAACTACCTGAAATTTATTCCTGCTGCCATAGTTGTCATAATTATATTTAACATATTAAGGCTTTATGTGCTCATAGAAATAAAGCTAAATTTCATTTCTTATTTCGATATTTTCCATACTTATATTTTCCCTGCCATTATATACTTTATCACCTTTTTATTAATGGTATTATGGGTTAAATTTATAGGGCGTAAACCAACCGAAAAATAGGCGATGGATTTTAAATTAATCAGAAAAATAATTCCAATATTTATACTTTTTGTGTTTGATTTTTCATTCCAAAACTTCAATCCTATTGAAATGAAATTCAGCACCTGTAAACTTTACCTGTTTACTAATGAATGCTGCACTTTTGAGGCATTTGCATTGAACAAATTTTTAAGGTTAATACTTAATTTATTTACCATACAACTAATACTTGGTATATTTAAAGTAGAACTCACCCGCAAATATTATTTTGTGTTAATTATAGCCATTATTTATATCCTAGATATGGCCATGTGTTATGCCATGCATCCTTTATTTATTAATTGGCACAAAGTGCTAAATCCTGTTTTATATAGTCCCTTAGCGGGAGTGGCATTATTGGCTTGGTTCATTAGTACAAAACAAAACAAAAGCGCATGATAATTATACTTGCTAGTTGGATTTTTATATTGGTAAATTGCTATTTGTTTGGCTTTACTTTAAACAAGTTAATATTTAAGCAAAAAGCAATCAGTGTAACTGTTATTATAGGAATCATAGCCATTACTATTTTATCAAATATAGCTTCCTTTTTTGGGCCACTCGACCGTTCGTTTTTATTTAACATTACATTTATTTCCTGCTTTTATTTAGTCATTTATTTTAAAGAAATAAAGCTACAGTTATTCAGTATAAAAAACGGACTTTTTACATTTAAAAACATTATTTTATTAATATTAAGTGCGGTATTATTTGCTGCATATTCCAGTGGTTATTCTAATATTAACGATGATGGATTATATTACACTCAAACTATTATGTGGCTTCGTGAATTTGGATTAGTGCATGGTATTTCTAACCTACATTTGTCGTTAGGATTAAGTTCGTCATGGCATGTATTTCAGGCAGTGTTCAGCTTTTCGAACAATACTAATTTAAACGATGTAAATGGTTTCTTGATGTTTGTTTTTACCCTATTTATTATAGAGAAAAGCAACAATAAAAACATCAATTATTTATTATACTTCCAGTATTTTTTGGTGTTACTCATTAGCATTCCTTTTTACAGCGCGCCCAATCCTGATTTTGCCATTATTGTTTTTACTGCCATTGCAATTCAGTTGTTTTTAACTGCTATAAATAGGGATCATTATCCTGTTATTTTACTCATTGCTGTATTTTGTTTCACTGTAAAAATATCCGCCATTGCAGTTTCAGTTTTAGCGGTATTTGTGCTATATAAATTATTGAAACATGCCAGTTTCAAATTGCAAAGCAAACTATATATTCTACTGTTTTTAATACTTGCCATTCACGTTAGTAAAAACATTTATCAAACTTCTTATCCTTTGTATCCTTATAAAATACTAAGTGTGAACACCGATTGGAAAACCCCAGAAGCGGTAGTAAGTTATTTTACAAATGGGGTAAAAACATGGTCGTATTCCAATAAATCTAGACCCAATGAAGTGAATGAAATAAAGGACATTGGTGCGTTGCAATTAATAGAAAGCTTACTTTTTAGAAGTGGCACAAAAGGATTGATAAACAAAGTAATTTTTGCTTCGTTTTTATTAAGTATTTTACTGGTAAGTTATTTGTGGTTTAAACATAAAATAAATCAGCATACCATTATTTTACAAGTAGTAACAGGTATTAGTTTAATCATTTGGTTTGCTTTTGCTCCGCAATATCGATTTGCTATGCCCATGCTTATTTACTATTTGGCGTTTATCATGTACTTAATTTATAACTATATACTCCGAAATTATTTCAAAATAAATTTATACTTCGTTCATGTTTCACTCATCCTTGTATTATTTATTCCAACTGTTTTTGGGCTAAATATTAGTGGCAATGAAACCAGCAAGCAAATAGGAAAATTTGAAAAACTAACACCTTCTCAAATCATATTTCCAATGTCAAAATACAGTTTTGCAAAACTAGATACCATTATAGTAAACAATACACCTTTTTACCATGTAAATGGCAATACTTATTGTTGGAATTCTCCCCTTCCCTGCATGAGCAAAGGATATGAGAAAATAATTTTCGATAACTTTAAATGCCGAATTAGTTTAAGAGGAAATTCACTAAGCGAAGGTTTTAAGTTTATTTCTTACCAATAATCCATATTATTGCATCATAATTGGAAATTTTGAATGTCGAAGTGAGGTCACAGAGCCTGTCGAAGTGAGGACACCAACCATGGGCAAAAGTTTTAAGTGTTAGGTGTATTTAAACAGCTAGAAGCCAGTAGCCAGCTGCTAGAAGCCAGTAGCTAGAAGCAAAAAAAATAAAAGTTTGAAAATATCAGTAATAACAGTAGTATATAACAGCGTTACCACCATTGAAAAAACCATTCAGTCGGTGCTGGCGCAATCGTATAAAAACGTGGAATACATTATTATTGACGCAAAATCAACCGATGGCACATTAGCTGTTATTGATAAATATAAAGACAAAATAGCAATAGTATTATCAGAAAAAGACAATGGCTATTACGATGGATTAAACAAAGGAATAAGCTTGGCAACAGGCGATATTATTGGCGCCTTAAATGCAGACGATCGTTTTGCTGCCAATGATATTTTAGAAAAAATAGCAGCAGCATTTAATAACAATCCAAATTTAGAAAGTGTAATTGGCGACATTGCTTTTGCCGATAAAAACAATAAAATATCACGTTATTATTCAGGAGCAAACTTTAAACCTTCCCTTTTTAAATGGGGAGTTATGCCACCACATCCTTCGTTTTATTGTAAAAAAAACACTTATAACAGACTTGGATTATATGGTGCTAACTACAAACTTGCTGGCGATTTTGAATTAATGTTACGCTATTTATGGAAAAACAAAATTACCTTTAAGTATGTTCCTTTGTTAATGGTTTATATGCAAAAAGGCGGAAAAAGCACAGGAAGTATTTGTACCAATTTATTTGTAAATAATCCCGAAGTAATAACTGCTTGTAAAAAGAATGGCTTAAATACAAACATGTTTAAAATATATATGAAATATTTGCTGAAAATAAATCAGTTTTGGGGAGTAAAAAAGCATGCTTAAAAGAATTATTTTAAAGAAAATATTGACTATTTTCATTTTCCCAATTTCACTTTTTGGTATCATTTGTATATGGTTCATTTATCATTTAACCAACAATTCTGTTACCCAAAAAATAAAGATAATATTTATAAGTTCCTTTGTGTTTTTCTTTTTAATTACCATGCAACCGTTTGCAAGTATATTTATTAATAGCCTAGAAAACGATTATGAATGCTTGCTCGACAGCAATAAAATTAAAAGCGCTGAATACATTATTATTCTTGGTGGCGGTTATTCTGACGATGCAAATATGCCCGCAAGTAGCCAATTAGGAATAGCGTCATTGGCACGATTAGTGGAAGGAATGCGATTGAAAAAAATAAATCCTGCTGCTAAATTAATTTTCTCGGGAGGAAAACAATTCAATGAAAACAATACGCAAGCAAGTTTATTAAACAAAGCATATTTAAGTTTAATAAATGATACTGGAATGAACATTTTAAGTGAACTTCCTCACAATACTAAATCGGAGGCTGATGAAGCTTTTAAATTAATAGGAAAAAGTAAGTTAATATTAGTAACTACTGCATCGCACATGCCGCGTTCTGTTTATTTATTTAATAAAATGGGTTGCAATGTAATAGCCGCTCCTTGCGATTTTTCAGTAATAGATTTGGAATATTTCCCTAATTTTCCAAGCGGAATGAGTATTAAACAAACCGAAATTGCCATTCATGAATATGTGGCCGTTTGGGGTTATAAATTATTTGACTAATTGAAACAACTAAAAACACTAAACAAGTATTTTATAAAATATAAATGGCTATTTTTAGCTGGAATTATATCAGTAGTAATTGCAAGTATTTTCCAGATTTATCCTGCAAAATATGTACGTGAAGCCACTAATTTAGTTGCTATTGCATTAAAAAATGCAACAAAGGAATCTACACACGAGGCCTTATATAACACCCTTTTTAAATTTTCATTTTTCATCATTGGCTTCTCCTTGTTAAGAGGCTTGTTTATGTATTTTATGCGTCAAACATTGGTGGTAATGAGCAGGCATATTGAATATGATTTAAAGAATGAAATTTACAAGAAATACCAAACCCTCGACATGGAGTTTTATCGCCAAAACCAAACGGGTGATTTAATGAACAGAATCAGTGACGATGTAGGGCGAGTGCGCATGTATATTGGTCCTGCGGTAATGTATACTGTAAATTTAATTGTAACTTGTTCCATTACTATTTATGTAATGTTCCAAACCAATGTGATGCTAACTTGGTATACATTAATTCCACTTCCCATTTTGTCAATTACTATATTTTATGTAAATAATTTAATAGAAAAAAGAAGTGACGCCATTCAATCAAAATTAAGTGACCTCACTAGTTTTGTACAACAGAGTTTTTCGGGAATTAGGGTTATCAAATCATTTGGAATAGAAAAGCTTTTTGAAGCAGATTTACTCAAGCAATCGGAAGAATATAAAGCCAAACAATTAAGTTTAGCCAAAGTAGATGCATTGTTTTTCCCAACGCTGTTTTTCTTAACAGGCTTAAGTAGTTTAATAGTAATTTTTGCTGGTGGATTAATGGTAGCAAGCGGCCAGGAAGACATTGGAATTATTCCTGAATTTATAATGTATGTAACCATGCTAACTTGGCCGGTAACATCTATTGGCTGGGTAAGTTCGTTAGTGCAACGAGCAGTGGCTAGTCAAACACGAATAAATGAGTTTTTAAATACTGAAGCTACCATTAAAAATACCAATTTTGAACCTTTTGAATTCCATGAATCTATTGAA
>CAIUQQ010000240.1 GCA_903901345.1 uncultured Bacteroidota bacterium
AAAGAAAGTTTATAAAGAAAACACTTACTTAAATAAGTTTGCTGTAATGATTATTGCCTATAAAAATGACCAAGTTATTTTAGAAAGTGCTGTTGAAAATTTGAATCAAACTTATGCAAAAGATAAACATGATATTATAGTAGTTGGCGATCATTTGCAACCAGAAACTGTAGCTCAATTAGAGAAACTTCCAATTAAAGTTATTGCATTCAACTTGCCTTATTCTACCAAAGGAAATAGTGTTAGAAAAACAGAATCATTAATTAGAAATGGTGATTACGATTTTATTGTTTTATTGGATATTGACAATGTAATGGAAGCTGATTATTTAACAAAATTAAACAATGAAATTACAAATGAAATTCAAGTAATTCAAACCCATAGAACGGCTAAAAACTTAGATACTCCAATTGCTATTTTAGATGCTTTTAGTGAAGAAATAAACAATTCAATTTTTCGTCTTGGTCATGTAAATATTGGTTTGCAAACTGCTTTAATTGGTTCTGGAATTGCCCTAAGAAAAGACTTTTTTTTAAATGAAGTACTTGCTATTAAAGCGGTTGGTGGTTACGATAAAGAAATGGAATTAATAATGGCACTTAACAAAACCAAAACTTTATATACGCCTAATATTGAAGTTTATGATGAGAAAACTCGTTTCATTGGCGATTTAAATAAACAACGTACAAGGTGGTTTTCTGCTCAGTTTTTTTACCTAAGAAAAAATTTATTAAAGTCCTTGATTAGCTTATTTACAAATAGCAATCTCAATTATTTTAACAAAACATTACAACTTTTATTAATGCCAAAAGTGTTAGTTTTAGGTTTTGCATTTTTGCTTCCAATTCTAACTTATTTTATTGATGAAACTGATTTCCAATGTTTATTTCCAATAAGTTTATTATCATTTTTTGCAGTGCTTTTAGCAGCAATATTGGCTTTGCCTTTAAAATATTATAAAGCAGAATATTTCTCGGCATTTAAAAAATTACCAATCGTATTTATTACTTTGTTAAAAAGCTTAACAAATTTAAAAGGTGCTAACAGAAGTTTTATTGCTACTCCGCACCATACAAATGAAAAAAAGTAAGGAAGATTTTATTGTTGGCTAGCCAATAAATACATTACAGCCATTCTAATAGCTACACCATTTTCTACTTGGTCTAAAATGATAGCATGTTTGCTATCAGCTACATCACTTGTAATTTCCACACCTCTATTTATTGGTCCAGGATGCATTACTACAATTTCTTTGTCAAGTGAATCTAAGCGTTTTTTATCTAAACCGTAAAGCATGCTATATTCACGCAACGAAGGGAAGTATTTAATATCTTGACGTTCTAATTGAATGCGTAACATGTTGGCTACGTCACACCAATTAAGGGCTTTCATCAAGTCTGTTTCTACTTTTACACCTAAGCTTTCAATGTGCTTTGGAATTAAAGTTGTTGGTCCGCAAACCATTACTTCTGCTCCTAATTTTTTAAGGCAAATTATATTTGAAATGGCTACACGTGAATGCAAAATATCTCCAACAATTACCACTTTTTTACCTTTTACATTTCCGAATTTTTCTCTTATTGAAAATGCATCTAGCAAAGCTTGTGTTGGATGTTCATGAGTTCCATCGCCAGCATTTATAATATTAGCTTTTATGTGCTGAGATAAGAAAATAGCCGCTCCTGGCGCAGGATGACGCATTACTACCATGTCAACTTTCATGGCTAAAATATTATTTACGGTGTCAATTAAAGTTTCGCCTTTTGAAACCGATGAAGAGGAAGCAGCAAAATTTACAGTGTCAGCACTCAACCGTTTTTGTGCTAATTCAAATGAAATACGTGTGCGTGTAGAGTTTTCAAAAAATATATTTGCAATGGTTACATCGCGCAATGAAGGAACTTTTTTAATGGGTCTATTAATTACAGTTTTAAAACCATCGGCAGTTTCAAATATCAATTCTATATCGTCAACAGTGATGTCTTTTATTCCAAGTAAATGCTTTTGTGTAAATTGTTTCATTGAATTAATTACTTATTATTGATGCAACATCTGCTTTACTATTTTCTTTCCACTCCACTTTCACTTTGTCGTTTGCCCTTGTGTCTACTGTTATTCCCGTGTAATCGGGTTGAATTGGTAAATGGCGGCTAAAACGCCTATCAATTAAAACCATTAGTTCTACTTTTTCGGGTCTTCCAAAATCAACTAAAGCATCTAAAGCCGAACGAATACTGCGGCCTGTATAAAGTACATCGTCAATTAATACCACTTTTTTGCTTTCAACTGTAAAATTTATTTTCATGGCATTTGGAACTATTTGTTCTTTTCCACGTCTAAAATCGTCTCTGTAAAATGAAATATCTAATTCGCCATAAAGTAATTTTTCGTTTTCAGTTATTTCAACCAAACGCTTTAAAATTCTTCTTGCAAAATAGGTTCCTCGAGGTTGAAGCCCAATAATGGCAGTATTTTCAAATGATCCATGTTTTTCAATAAGCTCATAGCAAAGCCTATCTATTACAATACTAAATTGTTTTTTTTCGAGTATAATTTTACTGTTCATTGGTGTTTTCCAATTTCACTTATTTGTATTTTCAAACTACATTTTAGTTTTTTTAAAAGTAGCAGACTTTAATTGCAAATTTGCACAATTTATATTAAATAATTGCAACTCCAATTTTATTCAGTATTGCTAAAGCATTTTGTTTATCTAAATGTAATTGATTTTTTAAAGCATCTAATCCATTAAATTTCTCTTCATTTCGAAGTTTACTTACAAATTCTATTTTTAAATTTTCAGTGTAAATTTCCTTGTCAAAATTAAAAATATTTACTTCAATACTTCTTCCTTTATCCTTTATTGTGGGGTTATTTCCAATGTTTAACATGCCGCCAAAACGTGCTTTATTATACCAAACCCAAACTGCATAAACTCCATCTTGTGGAATTAATTTATACAAATTTTCTACTTCAATATTAGCAGTTGGATAACCAATTGTTCTTCCTAATTGCTTGCCTTTTATTACTTTTCCTTCCAAACTATAACTGTTTCCCAAGTATTTTTGAGCAGTTTGAATATCATTATTTAAAAGTGCTTGTCTAATTTTAGTTGAACTTACAGCTATTTCATCAATATCTTGTTCGGGAATTTCCTCTACTTCAAATCCATAAAGTGATGCAGAAGTTTTTAAATGCTCAAACGAACCTTCTCTGTTTTTTCCAAATCTGTGGTCATAGCCAATTACTAAAGTATTGGTTTTTAATTTATTAACTAATATGTTTCTGATAAATTGTTCAGAACTTAAACGAGAAAACTCCTTAGTAAATGGTAGAATAATTAAATGGTCAACTCCAGCTTTTTCTAATAAATTTATTTTTTCATTTAAAGTACTTAACAATTGTAAACCATGGTCAAGTGTTAATAGCACTATTCTTGGATGAGGTTCAAATGTAATAATTACCGTTTCCCCATTTTTTATTGAAGCAATTTGTTTTAAACGTTCAATTATTTTTTTATGTGCCAAATGAACACCATCAAAAGTGCCTTGACTAACAATGGCATTTTTTATTTCCGGAATTTCATCAATATTATAATGTACTTTCATGCTAGGATAAATGTTTTGAAAAAATTAAAATATATCCTAATAAAATTTTGTGAAACCAATCATTTCTCTAGCAGTAGCAATGGTTTTGCTTGCACTTTCTCTGGCTTTTTCTGCACCCATTTTAGCTATTTTTCCAAGCATTTCATCATTGCCACTTATTTCATCTATTCTTTGCTTAATTGGAAAAATAAACGTTGCCATGTCTTCAGCAAGTTGCTTTTTTAAATCGCCATAACGAATGCTACAATCTGCAAATGTTGTTTTATAATGGCTAATAACGTCTTGGTTAGAAACTAATTCCATTAAATCAAATAAATTTTGAACAGCTTGACTAGGAGTGGAGTTTGGCTCCGTTGGAGAAACATCGCTCACTGCTTTCATTATTTTTTTTCTAACAGTTGCATCATCATCATTTAAATTAATAACAGTATTATCGCCATCACTTTTACTCATTTTTCCACCACCTTGTAAACCTGGAACTTTTACTAATTGATTGCCATAATTAAAAGCTTGTGGTTCAGGAAATAACTCATTATTGTAAATTCTATTGAACCTGTTTCCAAAAGTTCTAGCCATTTCCAAATGTTGTTCTTGGTCTTTGCCAACTGGCACTTTCAGCGCTTTATGAATTAATATATCGGCAGCCATTAAAACAGGATAGGTTAATAAACCAGCATTTATATTATCTGGATGTGATTTTGCTTTTTCTTTAAATGAAGTTACTCGTTCTAATTCACCTTTATAAGCATGCATATTTAATAATAAGTACAGCTCTGCTATTTCTGGTAAATCACTTTGAATATATATTGTACAAGCTTCAGGATCAATTCCACAGGCTATGTATTCTGCTAAAACTTGCTTTACATTTTGGTGTAAATCTTTTGGGTTAGGATGAGTTGTTAAGGAATGAAAATCGGCAATAAAAAAATAACAGTTAAAATCATGCTGCATTTTTATAAAATTTTTTACAGCACCCATGTAATTTCCTAAATGTAAATTTCCTGTTGGTCTTATTCCGCTAACTACTATTTCTTTATTCATTTTTTTTGAAAAATATTGGTTGCAAAATAACTTTTAAATACACAAACTACAATCGTAATTACATAAGGTATTGTTTTTTAAAAACTTATTATATATTTGAGAATAATTAAAAACCAAATGAAGAGAATTTATACAGCTTTTTTGCTTTCCATAAGCGCAGTTTCTTATGCTCAGAACACTCATATTGACGTAGTTCAGCAATTAAATAAAAATGGATTTCCTAACTTAACCTCTACAGAAATTATTGTTAATAGTTCCTCGTTAGATAAAAGAACTGGAATTTCACATATTTATTTTAAACAAGTAGTAAATGGTAATGAGGTTTTTAACAGCCAAAGTAGCATTCACATTGATAAGAACGGGAATATTGTTTCTAAAAAAATTGCTTTAAAAACTAATATTGAAATAGTAAATGCTGTAAAAATAAATGCATCTTCTGCTTTGAATATTGCTTTAGCAGAAGCAAAAATTGTAAAAAATGTGTTAAATAAATCTGCTTTAAGTAGTAATAATAGTTTTAAAATAGATGATAAAAATGTTTCTAGCGAATCAATAAATGGCAAACCAGTTTTTTATGAAAAAAACAATCAATTATTTGCTGCTTGGGAAATAGAAGTTTTAAATGATGAAACCAATGATTGGTTAAATTTAATTATAGATGCGCAAGATGGTTCTATCATTGATAAGAATAATTATACAACCAAATGTAATGCTGAAAACATGACGGCTTCAAATATTAATAAACCATATTATTTTGAATTTGAAGAGAACAATTCATTAGGTAAAACAAGTCCAACAGGAACTTATAATGTGTATCCAATTCCTATGGAAAGTCCTGCAAGAGGAAATAGACAATTACTGTCAAATGCCAATGATATCAATGCTTCGCCATACGGTTGGCATGATACAAATGCAGTAGATGGAGCTGAGTTTACAATAACACGTGGTAATAATGTTTGGGCCAAAGAAGATACTTTAGGTTCAAATGGATCAACAGGTTTTTCGCCAAATGGTGGAACAGATTTAATGTTTGATTTTCCCTATGGTATAGATGCTGGTCCTCGTCCAAATTTAAGCGCTGCTATTACAAATTTATTCTTTTGGAATAATACCATGCACGATGTTTTTAATAATTATGGTTTTGATGAAGAAAGTGGAAATTTCCAACAAAAAAATTATACAGGTTTAGGACTTGGAAATGATTATGTAAATGCCGATGCTCAAGATGGTAGCGGTACCGATAATGCAAATTTTGCAACTCCTGTGGATGGAACTAATTCTAGAATGCAAATGTATTTGTGGGGTGTTCCAACTGCTACTGTTTCTAATATTTTACAAGTAAACTCACCTTCGCCAATTGCCAATAAATACGGTGGAATTTTGGCAACTTTTAGTCCTAAATTAAGTTTAGTTCCCATTACTGCTAATATGGTTTTGGTAAATGATGGAACTACAAATCCAACTTTGGGATGTTCTACATTAGTAAATAGTGCTGCAATAGCAGGTAAAATAGCTTTAATTACAAGAGGTACTTGTAATTATGCTACCAAAATATTAAATGCTCAAAATGCTGGTGCAATTGCTGCAGTTATTATTAACAGTTCTACTAATGGTGTATTTGCCATGACGGGTTCTTCTGCTGGTATAACAATTCCTTCATTAATGATTTCAAAAGCCGATGGTGACAAATTTAAATTAGATACTATTGGTTTAAATGTAAGTTTGTTTGATTCGAGTGCAGCATCCACCAAAAGAATTTATGACAGTGATTTAGATAATGGTGTAATTGCGCATGAATACGGTCATGGAATTTCTACTCGTTTAACTGGTGGTGCCGGAAATTCTTCATGTTTAGGAAATAAAGAACAAGGTGGTGAAGGTTGGAGCGATTTTTTTGCTTTGGTATTAACTTCAAAACCATACGAAACTACTTTAACAGGTAGGGGAATGGGAACACATTTAATTGGACAAGATACTGCTGGTTTGGGAATTCGTCCGTATAAATATACAAGAAATATGACAACAAATCCTGTTACCTATAATTCTATAAAAACAAATACGGAGGTACATTATGTTGGCTTTGTTTGGTGCAGTGTATTGTATGATATGTATTTAGATTTGTTAGATAAATACGGCTTTGATGAAAATATGTATACCGGAAAAGGTGGAAACAATAAAGCACTTCAAATAGTAGTGGAAGGTTTAAAATTACAGCCATGTAGTCCTGGTTTTTTAGATGCTAGAGATGCAATTATTTTAGCTGATTCAATTTTAAATGGTGGAGCAAATAAATTATTAATTTGGAAAGCATTTGCTAGAAGAGGGATGGGAGCGGATGCAGTTCAAGGTTCTTCAAATTCTTGTACAGATGGTAATAATGGATTTAAACTGCCATCTGAATTAGGAAATTCAATCATTGATATTTTAAGTCAACAAGCAATTGAAATTTTTCCAAATCCTAGTAAAGGTAAATTTAGTATAAACGCAAGTTATAACTTACAAAATGTGGAATATAATTTAGTAGATATAAGTGGAAAAAAATTATCAATTTTAGCTAAAACTATCAATGAAAATGCAGCTGAGTTTGATGCTTCTAATTTAAATGCAGGTATTTATTTCCTAAATATTAAATCAGAAAATGGAAGTGTTACAAAGAAAATTATTATAGAATAATCTTATAATAAATTAGAAATAAAAAAGTCCGTTTGCATTGTAAACGGACTTTTTTTTAGTTAATAAATCATTATTAAATACTCATTTCAATTACAACATTTAACATTCAACATTCAATTTAAAATCTCTTAACTTCTCATGTTGTCAAATTGAAGTGGAACGTCAAAATCATGCCCTCTAACAGCCGACATAGTGTTTTGCAAATCATCTATTTGCTTTGCTGTTACTCTAACCTGATCGTCCATAATACTTGCTTGAACTTTCAGTTTTGTATCTTTAATAAATGATACTACTTTTTTAGCTGTTTCCTTGTCCAATCCTTCTTTTATTGGCAAATCTTGTAAAACTAATTTTCCGCTAGAGCGAAATTCTTTGCTTAAATCCAAACTCCTTACATCTAATTGTTGTTTGCTGAATTTACTTAAAATAATGTCAATAATGCTACTTAAAGCCATGTCTTGATTAGCAGAAATTTTTACAATCTTACCTTTTTTATCCAATTCAATGGAACATTCTGAATCTTTTAAATCATACCTATTTACCAATTCTTTTTCAGCAGTATTAATTGCGTTATCTATTTTTTGTAAATCAATTTTTGATACAATATCGAAGCTTGCCATATTTTTAAGTTTTTAATGTTATTTGGTGTTGCAAGATGGTATTTTTGATAAAATAAAAACAAATTTTTTTTAAATAATATATTACCATTGAATATGGAATTTCACTTTCATGAAAAATTAGGTGTAATAATATTTTATCAATTG
>CAIUQQ010000241.1 GCA_903901345.1 uncultured Bacteroidota bacterium
AAAAAATAATATAGAATGTAAATAAATTGTGGTTGCTAAAGTCTTAATTAAATATATTTTCGCATAAATTTAAAAACCTAAAATAATATGTATTGGACACTAGAACTTGCTTCATATTTAGACGATGCGCCTTGGCCAGCCACAAAAGATGAATTAATTGATTACGGAATTAGAAGTGGTGCGCCACTTGAAGTAATTGAAAATTTACAAGAAATAGAAGATGACGGAGAGCCTTTTGAAGGTATTGAAGAAATTTGGCCTGATTACCCTACTAAAGAAGATTATTTTTACAACGAAGATGAGTTGTAACATAAAAAAAGGAACTTTTTAATTAAAGTTCCTTTTTTTATGTGTTATAGTTTCTATTATTCGTAACCAAGAATTACTTGTTCGTCACTGTTTTTCAAGTATTCCGATTGGTACTGATTAATTGGATCTTGTTTGTAATTATCTAAGTTTAACGAATACTTTAAAGCACTTCCCATTCCTATTATCTTTACTAAATTTAACTCCAATAAATGAACAAAATCGCGCTGAATAGTTTTACGGTTACATTCAAATTCACTCACTAATTCCTTGGTACTTACAAAGCCTCTATGTTGAATAATATACATGATTAACTTTTGGCGTTTGTTTAAAATTGAATCATCAATTTCTTTCAATTTGTATCCGCTTTGGAACACAAAATTCATGATATTTTTTTGACGAGGATTTAGTTTTTCGTAATCAATTTGCTTACGAAAATATGATTGCAATAACTGGTACATGCGTGTTAATTGATTGGCATGTAACGACAATCCAAAAGCAATTTGTTCGTTTAAATGTTGTTCGTGAAGAGGAGATTCTGTGTTTTTATTTTCTAAGAAATAAGCTAAATACTCATTTTTCTTAATGTATAATTCGTGTTCTAAACTTAACAAACCATTTAAATCCATATTGTGTTTTCTTAGCCAAAAACTTTGCAATAGTGAAGCAAATTTATTTTTGGCTTGCGCAAACATTGGTAATGAAAGGATTTTAAAATGCAACATCCAACTTTGAATAATAGGATGGAATTCAGTATCACTGTTTAAAAATTCAAATAAATTTTCTAACTCTAATTCTGATTCTGGATGTAATCTTTCTGGTTGTGAAAACGATTTATTATCAAATAAATTTGATTCAGATGATTGAAGTAATAAATCGGTAACTAATGTTTTATGTAAATGATAAACCATTGAAATAGATAATGGTTGGTTGATATTATCAAATAAATATTTTTCAGCTTTATAGTATTGGTAAATAGCAGATTCCGCAGCGCCCGATGGACGGATATTTCTACTAATTATATATTTTACAGTTTTTATTTCTAATAAATTATGATCTATTGCATTGGCATAATAATTACGCAATATTGAACTGTTTAACTTTTCAGTTTCAATAATTGCTTCAGGCAAATCAATAAAGTCAAATATCTTTTTCAACTCTTCATATTGATGTTGGTATTGTACAAATGCCTCATCAATGCTAATTGCTGCTTCGTATTTATTTATCAGTATCATTCCTACGAATATATAGCACTGATTTTCTCTTAAAAATACGTTTTCCGCTTCTTATGGTGGATAAACCTTGATTTAAAACTAAATGATATAAAAAAACAACTAAATCCTTTACCAATAAAGGATTTAGCAAATCATGTCAAAATAGACATTTAGATTTTATACTGTGAATAATGAAATCAATTGCGACAAACAAATACAATTAATGTGTAAATTTTAGCACTTTTATCTTCGTTTATAAAGTATAATATTGCATTTTTATTTTATAAAAAAAATCCAACTTATGAATAATTATATTGAATCAGTTTTTAGCGAAATTGGAGGTGTTTTTTTATCCGATGCAGAACAAATTACTTTAAAGCTAAAAGGTATCAAAGCCTTTGTTTTTGATTGGGATGGCGTGTTTAATAATGCCGCAAAAAACGAAAACAAAAGTTCTACTTTTAATGAAGCAGATAGCATGGGAACTAACTTACTTCGATTCAATTATTTTTTACATCATAATAAAATGCCTGCATGTGCCATTATTTCTGGCGAAAAAAATGAAATGGCTTTTTACTTTTGTAACCGTGAACATTTTTCTGATTCCTATTATAAAGTAGCAGATAAAATTATTGCTCTTGAACATTTTTGCAAAGCAAATAATATCAATAAAAATGAAGTTTGTTATATGTTTGACGATGTATTAGACTTAAGCATAGCAAAGGTTTGCGGCATTCGTATACTTATAAACAGAAAAGCAAATCCTTTGTTTAAAAACTATGTTATTAATAATAATTTAGCTGATTATATTACAGCTCATGAAAGCGGAAATTTTGCTGTTCGTGAAGCATGTGAAATGTTAATTGGATTGACAGAAACTTATAATGAAGTGTTGGAACACCGAACGGCTTACAGCGAAATTTACAAAGATTATATTACCCAACGACAAGCAGCACCAACTGCTTTTTTTACAGTTGAAAACAATGAAATAGTTGATGGTTTATAGACCATGGACCATAGTCGATGGACGATAGATTATGGTCTATCAACTGTCAACTAACAACTAACAACTATGGTCTAATTCCTAACTCAGCAGCTACTGTTTTCATAAACTCAAATGCTTCGTTGTAATCGTTTTTTATTTTTCCATCTAAAATAGCTTCACGGATATAATTTTTTATGATTCCAACTTCTTTGCAAGGTTGCAAATTAAATGTTTCCATAATCATTTCACCAGTAATTGGTGGCTGCCAATTGCGCAATTCATCGCGTTCTTCTACTTCCTTTACAAACTGTTGAACTTTGTTCAAATTACCTTTATACAGTGCAATTTTCTCCGCAAAACGAGTGGTCATATCAGCTCTGCAAAGTGTAAATAAATCTTCTAAGTCATCACCCGTATCAACAATTAAACGCCTAATTGCCGAATCAGTCACCCCATCTTCGGCTAATGCTTTTGGCCTATGATGCAAAGCAACCAACTTTTGAACGTAACGCATTTTTTCGTTTTGAGGCAACTTTAAATGATTAAAAATAGTTGAAACCATTCTACTTCCTTTGTCTTCATGCCCATGAAATTTCCAACCACCTTCAGCTTCTATAAATCTTTTGGTAGCAGGTTTGCCAATATCATGCAATAACGCAGCCCAACGCAACCAAAGATTATTGGTTTCTTCGCAAATATTATCTACCACATGAATGGTGTGATGGAAATTATCTTTGTGTGCTTTCCCATTTTTTACCTCCACTCCATGCATGTTGAACAACTCCTTAAATACCAATTTAAGTAATCCACTATCAAACAATAATTTTAAACCAACAGATGGTTTTGGAGAAAGTAATATTTTATTCAACTCCTCACTGATTCTTTCATACGAAATAATGTTTATACGTTCCGCATTTTGCTGAATAGCTTCAAAGGTTTCAGGTAAAATGGTAAAGCCTAATTGCGAAGCAAAACGAATGGCACGAAGCATGCGTAAAGGATCGTCACTAAAAGTAATATCAGGGGCTAATGGCGTTTTGATTATTTTATTTTCTATGTCAATTAATCCACCAAATGGATCAATAAATTGTCCGAAAGTTTCTTTGTTAATGCTTATCGCTAAAGCATTAATGGTAAAATCTCTTCTGTTTTGGTCATCTATTAAAGTACCTTCCCTTACTGTTGGTTTCCTACTATTTGATTGGTAACTTTCTTTGCGAGAACCCACAAATTCCACTTCCCAATCTGCTGTTTTTACCATGGCAGTTCCAAAGTTTTTGAAATATGCAAAATCACTTTGCTTGTGTAGTAAAGCAAATGCTTTTGCCAATGGCAATGCATCGCCAACTACAACAATATCGATGTCTTTCGACTCACGTTTTAACACCAAATCTCGCACAAATCCACCAATAACATAAGCTTCTAAGCCCAGTTTGTCAGCACACTGTTGTAATTCAGTAAATATAGGTAATTGTAATATTGGATTCATTTGCAAAGTGCCGCAAATTATTAAATTTTAATGGATTTTTTTGTTTAAACAATTTTTCATCATCACAATTCCAATCGCTCTATGATTTTAGTCCAGTTGTAGGTTTCGTAAAAT
>CAIUQQ010000242.1 GCA_903901345.1 uncultured Bacteroidota bacterium
ATATTTATTTTTTAGGCTCTTCGTGTTTAATACTTGTTTTTATTGCCTTTAATTATTTTGTTTCAAAAGCCAATAGATTCCAACATTATTTTATTTTAGTTATACTTATTTCATTTGCTACAAGCTATTCTGTTAATTATTTTTCCGACATAAAAGATATTGAAAACAGGCAACTTTATGCTAGTAAATTAATTTCTCAAAATGATATAAATACTGAGTATTTTTTGCGTGATATCGAGAAGAAAATATTAGTTGACAAACAAATAAAATATTACTTTTTAAATGAAATGGCTTCTAAGTCGCAGTTCAAGAAAAGCATGCAGCAGCTTTACTTTACGGGCTATTTAAGCAAATATGAAGTAATTATTTACGACTATGATTCCATAGGAAATCATTTGAATGAAAGGAACAATATTTCCTATAATCAGTTGAATGAAATTTATCAAAATCAATCCATTGAAACCATCGATAAATATTTCAAATATTTAAAAACCAGCAGTTTTTTAAAAGGATATTTATCTAGGTTTTTGGTAAAAAATGGTCGTGTAAATTTGGGTTATGTATTTATTCAATTACAGCCAAAACTAATTCAAGACGAGAATAGATTTGAGGAATTACAATTAGAGGGAACAAGCAATACGATTGGTTTTAAAAAGTTTGATTACAGTTATGCCATTTATAAAAACAAGGCATTAATTAGTCAGAGTGGAAATTATCCTTACAGAACTATTAATAGTAAAACCACCGAACAAGAAATTTTTACTAATTATATTGAAAACGAATTTGAGCATTTAGAATATAAAAACGACAATCAATTAACGGTAATTGTAAGTAAAAAACACGAAGCATTTTACGAACCTTTGGGTTTGTTTTCATTGGTATTTACTTTTTTTACTTTACTACTTATTTTTTCATTAACGCTTTACACATTAGTAAATTCAAGGTTCTTGAAGGATTTTAAATTACTTAGAAACAGAACTTATCGATTTTTAAAACATTATATCAATCGGTTTTTATTTATTAAAGATCCCGATGTAGTTTTAATTAGAACCAGAATTCAGGTTTCAATCATTCTAATTGTTTTTATTACATTAAGTATTACCGCTTATGTTACCATTAGTTTTATTCAATCGGAATATAACAGCAAACAAAACGAGAAATTAAGCAGAAAAATTAGAAGCGTGGTAAACACTTTACAAGGCGAGGCTTCTGATTATATTATTAAAAACAAACAAAGTGAAACCAAAGCATATATTAATCAATTAGCCGATTTTTACGATACAGATATTAGTATTTATAATTTAAACGGAAGGCTAGTTGCAAGTAGTATTAGTAAGGTTTTTGACGAAGGAGTAATTTCAGATTTATTAAACCCTACCGCTTTTTATCATTTAAGTAAACTAAAAGAATCTCAGTTTAGCCAATCGGAGCAAATTGCCGATTTTAGCTATTTAGCAGCTTATGTTCCTATTTATAAAAATGAAAACGATTTGATAGGTTATGCTCAACTTCCTTATTTTAGTAAACGTGCTGATTTATTAAGTGAAATTTCGAGTATTGTAGTTGGATTTATAAATTTGTATGCTCTGTTATTTATTATAATTGGAATTATAGCTTACATTATTTCTCATAATATTTCGTATCCACTTATATTAATTCAACGCCAATTAAGCACCACCAATTTAGGCAAGAAAAACGAACCTATATTATGGAACAGAAAAGATGAAATTGGCGACCTTGTGAAGCAATATAATTTAATGATTGACAAGTTAGAGGAAAGCGCAATTAAATTAGCGCAAAGTGAACGTGAAGGCGCTTGGCGAGATATTGCAAGGCAAATAGCACATGAAATAAAAAACCCTTTGACCCCAATGAAGCTAAGTGTGCAGCATTTGCAGCGTGCTTGGAATGATAAGCACCCAAAATTAGAAGAAACTTTTCATAAGGTAAGCAAGACTATTATTACGCAAATAGACGTTTTAAATGACTTAGCAAGTGAGTTTAGTAATTATGCTAAAATGCCAACTCCTGAGTTTAATAATATTAATTTACTAGAAGCAATTCAGCCAATTATTGACTTAAATCAAAACGATGAAAACATAAAAATAATTAATCAAATTACAGCTGATATTTATGTGTATTTTGACCATAATTACTTGAACAGAACTTTTGTTAATTTAATAAAAAATGCCATCCAAGCCATTCCCGATGATGTAAAAGGTTTGATAGATATTAGCGCAATTGTTGAAAATGATTTTGTTAAAATCAATATCAGTGATAACGGAAAAGGTATAAGTTCAAATGATGCTGCTAAAATTTTTACTCCTTATTTTAGTACTAAAATACATGGAATGGGATTAGGATTACCCATGGTAAAAAACATGATAGAAGCTGCTGGAGGTAAAATTAGTTTTACCAGTGCCGAAAATATAGGGACAGTTTTTGAAGTTGTTTTACCAATTGGTAATGCTGAATAGCATGAAAGCCAGCTTATGTATAACCATTGTTTTTTGTTTACTTTTTAATAAGTCTGCTTTCACACAAAGTAAAACTATAATTGGCGAAGCAACATTTGAATTTGCAGTGATTGAAAAACAAAATTATCTTTTTAAATTAGGATATGCTAAAGTTAAACAGAACAATATAGGACGTTATTACAGTAAATATTATTTTGATATTGGATATGCTAACCAAAATAATTTTGAATATGTAATACCAAGTTTCACCTATAATGTCTTAACTTATTTTAGTAAAAAAAGAGATTTTCCTTTAATATTAGATATAAGAGCCACAGACTTTATATTCAATGGTCATCATGATATTAGATTAGCACCCGTTATTTATTATAGATTGTTTTCTAATAATTTGTATTTAAATTATTCCTACAATATTCCATTAAATAATGAAGAATATGAAGGTAAATTTGGTAGATTTAGTTTAGGAATAAAAATTGGACTTTATCCTTTTTATAAAAAAGAATTCTCAAGGCCAATGAAATAAAATAATTGATTTTATAAAAATCTGTTTTTAGTTTTTTCAGACATTACCCAGCAAAAATTGGATTTACCAAACATTTTGTATCGGTTTTTTGCAATAAATTTATAAATTAAATTATTCGTAAATTTTGGAAAAACACTAAATATGCAAATAACTTTGTAAGGCCACTTAAGT
Source organism: uncultured Bacteroidota bacterium (assembly GCA_903901345.1). GTDB lineage: Bacteria > Bacteroidota > Bacteroidia > UKL13-3 > UKL13-3 > JAAFJM01. The sequence continues at coordinate 3,172 of CAIUQQ010000242.1, forward strand.
TTATTGATAATTTTAAATGCAGCTTCTGATTCTATGTAAAATTGATTGTTTTCATAAACAATTACTGAATCAATTCCATTTGAAATAAATTGTTTTTCTTTAAAAAAATTTGCAGCGAAATCACTTTGTAAACTACAAAATTTGTAATGAGAATTTACCTCGTGCCTTAATACAAATTGTACAAATCCATTGCAAAGATTGCATACTCCATCAAAAAAAACAATTGATTGCAATTGGAGCATTTATTTGTTATTCACTAAATCTTTATTGAAACTAACTGGAGAAAAATAGTATAACATCAATACTCTTGAATAACGATAAGTAAAAGGAATGGATGAAAACATGGCTAAAAAAATAGGAATAATATAACCCCAAAACCTAGCTTCATGGTTACTAATTGTATAAACAAGTACACCAATCACTAGCATCATACCTGTGGTAATTCCATAACTAACATACATAGCTCCCCAAAAAAAACCAGGTTCTACTTCATATGTTAACCCGCAAATACTACAAGTATCAAACATTTCGGTAAAGCCATTTAATTTCAAAGCACTTTTCTTGAACATTTTACCACTTTGACATTGTGGACACTTAGCTTTTAAAATTGCTAAACCCTTATTGGGTTCATATTTATTACACATAATTATTTTGAGTTAGCAGCTAATTTATTTTTAGCTCGTACACTTTTAAAATACAAAAAAAGGAAAATTAGAACTAAAACATAAGGAAAGGCCAATAAATACATAATTCCATTGTTTAATGTTTCGCCAACATTTGTATCTCCATTTGCTCTAGCCGAAACCAATGATTGCTTACACATTGGGCATTGAGCGTTTATTTTATTAGGCAATGAAACCATAAAGCCAATTATTAAAATAGCAATTACAATTACTCTGTTTTTCATATTGCAAATGTACAAAAACGACTAAAAATTACAATGATTTTTATAGGTCATAGGTCAATTTCAATTTCGAAATTATATTTTAAACCTATTTTACCTAAATAAACTAATATAAAATACCTATTTGAAACTTAATTTTTTACCAACTAACAGCAAACTGTAATACTTTAGTTAAATAAAAATTTGAAAACGATGTTTAATTATATAACCTTGCAATATGGAAAGTGGGCCAATAGGTATTTTTGATTCGGGTTACGGTGGATTAACAGTAATGAAGGAAATTGTAAACGAATTGCCTCAATATGATTATATCTATTTAGGTGATAACGCTCGTGCTCCATACGGAAACAGAAGCTTTGAAACAGTGTATGAATATACTTTACAGAGTGTAAATGCGCTTTTTGATAAAGGATGTAAATTAGTGATTTTGGCCTGCAATACTGCATCTGCCAAAGCATTAAGAAATATACAGCAAAGAGATTTGCCTAAAATGGATGCGCGCTTACGTGTTTTGGGAGTAATTAGGCCAACAAGTGAATTAATTGGCAGCTTTAGTAAATCAAAAAATGTTGGCGTTTTAGCTACCAGCGGAACTGTAATTTCAAACTCCTATCCTATTGAAATTGAAAAATTTTATCCCGAAATAAATGTGTTCCAAGAAGCATGTCCCATTTGGGTTCCGCTTATTGAAAACAACGAGTTTAATAATATTGGCGCTGATTATTTTATAAAAAAACATATAGATAATTTGCTTGAAAAGTCGAATGATATTGACACTATTTTGTTGGGCTGCACTCACTATCCTTTATTACATGATAAAATAAAACAATTGCTACCGCAAAATATTGAATTATTAAGTCAAGGAAAAATAGTATCAAAAAGCTTGAAAGATTATTTATTTCGCCACAGCGCATTAGAATCACTTTGCAGTAAAAATGGTAAAACTGCATTTTACACAACCGATTCTACTGAAATTTTTGATCAACAAGCTGAAATATTTTATGGTAAAAAGCTTAAAAGTGAATATTTGCATATAATGTAATTATTTTTTTGTTTAAAAAACACATGTCTTTGCCTATAATAATTACATTTGCTGCTGAATGAAAACAATAGGAATTATTAGAGAGGGCAAAAAGTCTGCCGACTTAAGAACACCGCTTACTCCTTTACAATGTTTGGAGTTAATTCAAAATTTTCCAGATACAAAAATTATCGTTCAACCTTCGCCATTTAGGTGCTTTAGCAATGAATCATATTCAGAATTAGGAATAGAAGTAAATGAAGATGTGTCGAGTTGTGATATACTATTAGGTGTAAAAGAAGTTCCCACTATAGAATTAATAGCCAACAAAACCTACTTATTTTTTTCTCATACAATAAAAAAACAAGCGCATAACCGTAATTTATTACGCCATATTTTGGAGAATAATATTACGCTCATTGATTATGAAACTTTGGTTTGGGATGCTGGAAACAGAATTATTGGCTTTGGCCGATTTGCAGGATTAGTAGGAACACATTATGCATTTATGATGTGGGGAAAAAAATATGGATTTTATAGTTTAAAACCCGCTAATGAGTGTGCTGATATTAACGAAATGGTTAATCAATATAAAGGTTTGCAGCTTTCACCAATGAAAATTGTTTTATGTGGTGATGGGCGGGTGGCACATGGTTGTTTAGAACTTTTACGCAAACTTAAAATACATCAAGTTAGTCAAGAAGAGTTTATTGAAAATGATTATAATGAACCTGTTTACGTTCATTTGAGAAGCGAAGATTATTACAAAAGAAAAGATGGAAAAGCTTGGGACAAATCCGATTTTTACAAGCATCCTGAAGATTATATTAGTTCATTTGAGCATTATTATCAACGTGCAGATATTATGCTAAATGGCATATTCTGGAAACAAGGAATCCCCGTATTTTTTACACATGAAGATATGAAAAGTAGTAATTTTAGAATTAAAATTATTAGCGATATTACCTGCGATATTCCTGGCCCTATTCCTTCAACTATTAGAAGTACAACCATTGAAAATCCTTTTTATGGCTATAACTCCTTTTTAGAAAAAGAAGTGGAAGCATTTCTTCCTAATTCTATTGATGTGCAAGCCGTTGGTAATTTGCCTTGCGAACTTCCTTTAGACGCATCTAAAGAATTTGGTGAACAATTAATCAGGCATGTTTTACCTTACTTATTAGCAGGTGATAACGATAATATTATTAAAAATGCAACGATTGCTACCAAAGGAAAACTAAGCGAAAAGTTTGAATACTTAACCGATTATGTTTCATAATTAATATGTAATAAGCTCCCGATACATCGGGAGGCAATACTTGTCACGCTGGGCGTGAAGCAAAAAATGAACAAAAAAATCTTTGTCATCCTGAGCGAAGGCTAAGGGCAACAATTCAATATTTATCCAATTAACAAATTAAATAAATAACAACCTTGTAATCTTTCTCCCGTTTAATCGGGATTACAATTTTGTAATCAAAAACAACATGGCAAGAAGAGGCTTTAATAGCAATAGCACACAAAAAGAAGAAGTAGAAAAAGTAAAAGTTTCGAAGGAAAGTTTAAAAGAAGCGTTGGTTTTGTTCAAATACATCAAACCATATAAAGGTAAATTCATTTTCGGATTAATTTTTATTGCTTTATCAGCCATATCAACTTTGGCATTTCCTGTTTTATTAGGGAAAATGATTGATGCAGCATCGCCAGGATTAGCTAACCAATTGCCAACTGGAAACTTGCCCATGCAAAACCAATTTGGCTTTGATTTAAAAAATATTCATTTGGCATTGAATACTGTTTTGATATTGATATTTGTACAGCTTACACTTCAAACTTTGTTTTCGTTTATGCGCATTTATTTATTTACCGAAGTGGGCGAAAAATCATTGGCCGATATGCGCAAAGATTTATACTCAAAACTATTAACCATGCCCATGAGCTTTTATACCGAGCAAAGAGTTGGTGAATTAAGTAGCCGTATTTCATCCGATTTATCGCAAATACAAGATGCTATTTCCTTAACATTAGCAGAACTTTTACGTGGCTTATTTACATTAGCTGTTGGACTTTCGGTAATCTTTCTTATTTCGGCAAAGCTAGCATTTACTATGCTTGGCGTGGTTCCTGTAATTGCGGTATTAGCAGTTGTATTTGGAATTAGAATTAGAAAAATGTCACGCAAGGCGCAAGATCAGTTAGCTGAAAGTGGAACCATTGTAAATGAAACTTTTCAAGGAATTGCCATTGTAAAAGCATTTAGCAGCGAGGCCAATGAAATTAAACGTTATACCAAAAGTATTTACAGCGTGGTAGATACAGCCATTTCAAATGCGCGTTACCGAGGTGCTTTTGTTTCATTTATGATATTCAGTGTTTTTGGAACCATTGCATTTGTAATGTGGGTGGGTGCTAATATGATTCAAAGTGGCACTTTAACCATTGGTGATTTAACCATGTTTGTAATTATTTCGGGTTTTGTGGGTGGTACATTTGCAGGCTTTGCCGATATGTTTAGTCAACTACAAAAAACTTTGGGAGCTACGCAACGTGTACGCGAAATATTAAGAGAAGAAGGGGAAGATGTACATTTGGTAGAAACTCCCATTAACGAAAAGTATAAAATAAATGGTGCTGTTGAATTTAAAAACGTAGCATTTGCTTATCCCGGAAGATTAGACGTAACTGTTCTGAACAATATTAATTTAACTGCAGCCAAAGGTCAGCAAATAGCTTTAGTTGGGCCAAGTGGCGCAGGAAAAAGTACAGTAGCTAGTTTGTTGTTACAATTCTATAAAACTACTGCTGGAGATATATATTACGATAATAAAAATGTAAATGATATTCCTTTAAGTCAGCTGCGCAAACAATTGGCATATGTGCCACAAGATGTAATGCTTTTTGGAGGAACTTTATATGAAAACATTGCCTATGGCAATCCAAAGGCAACAGAAGCGGAAGTAATAGATGCTGCTAAAAAAGCTAATGCCTTAGATTTTATCATGGCATTTCCCGAAAAAATGCAAACTATAGTTGGCGAACGTGGTATTAAACTTTCGGGAGGTCAGCGACAAAGAATTGCAATAGCAAGAGCTATTTTAAAAGATCCTGCTATTTTAATTTTAGATGAAGCTACCAGTGCTTTAGATAGCGAAAGTGAAAGTTTAGTGCAAGAGGCATTGGATAATTTAATGCAAAACAGAACCACTTTTGTCATTGCTCACAGACTTTCAACTATTAGAAAAGCCGACAAAATTATAGTGATAGACAAAGGAGTTGTAGCCGAGCAAGGCACCCACGATGAATTAATTAAAACCGATAAAGGGATATACCGCAAGTTGGTAGATTTGCAATTGGAAGGTATAAATTTATTATAAACAAAAAAGCAGTTTTACTTTAAGGTAAAAC
>CAIUQQ010000243.1 GCA_903901345.1 uncultured Bacteroidota bacterium
GAAAAAGAAAAAAAAAAAAAATTCCTATTGATTGTTATGATAATGGGTACATTAGTATTTACTTTTGGAATACTATGGATTTACTCATTTTATAAAAGTAAATCAATTAAATTAAGAAAAGTACAATTAGAAAACGATAAAATAGTACTAGCGCATACTTTTAAAATAAATGAAGCTACTTTAAATAAAAGAATTGTAGATTTATCAAAAATTATTATTTCTAAAAGCAGTGAAATAAGTTCAAAAATAAAGAAGCTAAATGATGAAATTAAAAGTGAAGAGCTTCAAAAAACCATTAAAGAAATAGATAGTTTTAAAAGAATTGGTTTACCCTCAAAAGAAAGTAATGTTAAACTAATTCCAGAAGATTATCAAAATCTGAATGCAATATTAATATCACCAAAAACCCTAAGTTTAACCGAAAAAAGAATACTTCAACTGAGCATCAATGGAGTTAAAACAAAAGAAATTGCCAATATATTAAGCATTAGTAACCAATATATATTAAACGTAAGAAGCAAAATTAAAAAGAACCTTACCACACAAGATTTTGAAAACTGGGAAAATTTAAAAGCAAAAATTGATAAAAATGAATCATAAAATGCATGTACAATAGCACTATTTTTTATTCAAAATTCAACCATAGGTATTAAACATTCTGTGCCGCTTTACCGTTATTCTGTGCCGCTTTACCACATTTCAGTGCCGCTTTACCACATTTCAGTGTCCCTTTACCACAATTCCGTGCCGCTGAACCATTATTCAGTGCCGCTGAACCATTATTCAGTGTCCCTTTACCACATTTCAGTGCGGCTTAACTAATTATTATCGGTTTGGCAACCTTAAGCATGACCCAAGAAAAGCGCTCCTTATTAATTATTCAAAACCCAGCATTCAAAATTCAAAATCTAAAAGCCTTTAATCTTCATCTAGGTCATTGTGATTATCACCACCAAGGCTGTAATAATTATTCTCTTCGTCTTCGCTGCCTATTATTTCTTGCTCGTCATCTAACTCACTACCGGGTACATCCAAATCATCACCAACCATGTCTTCACCAAACTCTTTCTCATTGCCTTTTCCCAATGCTTCAATCAGATGTTTGTTCATCGTTATATCTTCAGGATCAATGTTTATTTCTTTTATAAATTTATTATAAATATCATCGCTAGGTGGATAAAGAAAAGGATCTGTTTTTTCATCCTCTTTTTCTTCTAATGCTTTCATTTGAAATTCATATGTATTTTTAATTAACGCATTTTCTTTTTGTTTTATGTGTTCTCTTTTCATAACCAGTTTATTTTTTTTTCTTTTTAAAAAATCCTTTTAGAAAGAAACTGCTTTTGGCAGCATCCATATTTTGTTTAAAACCTTTTGTACCTTGTTTAACGTTTACAATAGTTTTATCTAAGTTATCAGCAAAAACAGTGTCCATAAATAGTTTACCAATGGTACCTTTTCCCGAACGAATATTCCCAATAATATTTGCCAAATCATCGGTAATAATTGCAGCATTGTCGGAAGTAGTTTTTAGTTTAAGTAATATTTCATCTAAACTAATGGGCTTCGTAGTTCCAATCATTTCGTTATTAGTAACCATAGCATATTTATCGGTTCCAGGTGAAACATTTAATATTTTATTACCCATTAGTCCATCAGAACCAATGATAGCTTTAGCATCTTTTTTAATAAATTTCTGTGTATTTATATCCAAAATCATATCCACTTGTACAGTAGAATCAGATATAATTTCTATGGCATCAACTGTTCCTACATTAATACCAGCAAACCTAATATTATTACCCACTTGTAAC
>CAIUQQ010000244.1 GCA_903901345.1 uncultured Bacteroidota bacterium
TACACAAAAGATTAATTAAAAACGTTTTTTCTATTTAACAAAAAAGACAAATAAAAGCTTTTGTATTTAACAAAAATGCATATATTTGTTGCATAATAAATATAAAAAAAATGGGAACTTATAAAACAGACGAGCTTGAAATTAAACGAATGTTCAATAATTTCTTGCTACGCATAAAAAAAACCAAGCTTGATTTTGTAAGACCTTTATTAAATAAAATTAACTGGAACGATAGATTCATAGCCATAAAAGGTGCAAGAGGTTGCGGCAAAACCACTTTATTGCATCAATACATCAAGGCAAATTTGACTATAAACGACAGTGTAATTTATGTTTCGCTCGATGATGTGTATTTTACCAATAACCGCTTGATTGATTTTGTGGATGATTTTGTGGCAAATGGTGGCACACATTTGTTTTTAGACGAAGTACATAAATACCCAACTTGGAGTCCGGAACTAAAAAGTATCTATGATAACCACACTGATTTAAAAATAATATTTACAAGTTCTTCGGTTTTAGAAATTTATAAGGGCAGTGCTGACTTAAGCCGAAGAGTGGTGGTTTACGACTTAGAAGCTTTATCGTTCAGGGAATATTTGGTATTAGGTGAAGGGCTTTCTATTTCACCCATTTCAATGGATGATTTATTGAAAAATCACATTGAAATAGCGATGGGAATAACCTATAAAATAAAAATTATTCCTGCTTTTAAACGCTATTTGGAACATGGAGTTTATCCGTTTTTTGTGGAAGGAACAAGCAGTTACTCGCACAAATTAGCAAACACAGTTAATTTAATTTTGGAAACTGATTTGCCCGCAGTGTTTAATATGGAATACAAAAATGTGTTTAAGCTAAAAAAACTTTTGCATTTCTTGGCTACTTCTAGTCCTTACAAACCCGATATTACTAAGCTTGCAGCACAACTGGAAATTTCGAGAAATACACTTCTATTGTTTTTAAATTACTTACACTCTGCTAAATTAATTAACCTGCTTAAAACCGATAAAGGCAGTGAAAGTATTTTGACTAAACCTGAAAAAATTTATCTTAACAATAGTAATTTAATGCATGCTTTGGCAGGAGAACCAAAAGAAATTGGTGCGGTTAGAGAAGTGTTTTTCTTTAATCAATTAGCTGTAAAAAATGTGGTGCGATACACTCCAGTTGGCGATTTTTTAGTAAACAATAAATATACTTTTGAGGTTGGAGGGAAAAACAAAACTTTTAACCAAGTAAAGGATTTGAAAGATGCCTATTTAGCTATAGATGGAGTAGAATTAGGAATAGGAAATAAAATTCCGCTATGGATGTTTGGAATGTTTTATTAATTGACCCAATAATTAAATATTTTTTTATCTAAGCTTTCCTTATTAACTCCATCAACTTATCAACTTCGCTGGTGTTATTGTAAATATGTGTAGAAATTCTCAATGAATTCAAGCCATTTTCAGGAACTATTCTTATTCTAATTTTATTCTCCGAAGCAGTTTGGTTAAACTTTGCCGAATCTATTCCTTTGATTCTAAAACCATTTACCGCGCAGCGCGATTGTTGTTCAGTTGGTGTTATCAGTTGAATTTTATCACCAAAACCCAGTAATGCATCTTGGGTATATTTACCCAAATAATTGATTCTATTATAAATATTTTGTTGTCCAATATTGTTAATAAAATCAACTGCTGCTTCTATTCCTTTGTACAAACCTAACGATTGAGTTCCTCCAAAATATCGGTGAGCAGAATCGGCATAATTACCCATTACTGGTGGATTTACCATCATGTTCCATTTGGCATCATCGCCACCAGCGCCTACAAAATAAGCTTGTAACGTTGTTTGAAAATCTTTTCTAACGTATAAAAAACCTGTTCCTTTTGGACCTAACATCCATTTATGGCAGCAACTTGCATATACATCGCAGCCCATTTTATGTAAGTCTAAAGGTAACATTCCAGGTCCGTGCGCTCCATCTATAAAGGTGGAAATATTTTTACTTTTTGCCAATTTGCAAATTTCTTCCACAGGTAATATTTGCCCTTGCGTACAAGGAATATGCGGAACAGCAATGGCCCTGGTTTTTTTGGTAATGAGTGCCTCAATGCTTTTTAAAGTTTCGGCAGCAGTTAACGAAGGTGTGAAAGTTTTGATAACAATTCCATGTAATTTTTGACGGTTTAACCAAGGTAATGCATTTCCCACATGTTCGTGGGTATTCATGATTACTTCATCACCTCGTTTTAAAGGCAATCCCCAACAAGCTATATTTATTCCTTCAGTTACGTTATGAGTAAATGCAATTTCATTACTTTTTGCACCTACAAATTCACCCAATTTTTCCAAAGTTTTTTCTACACTTCCGTAGTTTACAAACTGGTCGCTTTCCATCATTCCTTTTTTTATGGCTTCAATAACAGGGTAAGGCGATGGACCCATGGTTCCATTATTTAAATAAATAAAATCGGTGGTTAATGGAAACAATTGACGAATGGTTTGCCAATATTTTTCATCGTTATTAGCCACATCAATATTGGAAGTATTTGGCATTGAAAAACTGTTTTCTGCCATTAATTTATTGACACCTGCACCAGCAAGTAAAGCAGTGATGCCCGTTGTTATAAAATTCTTTCTTGATGTTTTCATCGCAATGTTTAATAAAATGAATATACGAATAATGGATTTTTTTTTGACAAAAAAAAACCTTCAAGCTTTTAAACTTGAAGGTTTTTTATGATATGTCTGTGTTTGGTGTAATGACCAACTAATCTAATTCGGTCGGTGGGGACACCAACCGTGGACAAAGTAACAGAAAATTATTACTCAGTTGGAGGAGTTTCGTCTTCTTCCGCTTCTTCTTCCGCTTCTTCTTCAGTATTAGGATTAATTTCTGAGTCATCCATAGCTCTATCCACTATTTCATCCATTAATTTACTGGTTAATGCTTCAATGATAATTGGATTTCCATCTTCATCTAATTCAATTACTTTTTCAACAATAATTGGGTTACCGTTTTCGTCTAATTCAATTACTTCTTCGTCATCATCGCCTGGTATGTAATTGATTTTAGCAACACTTGCTATTTCATCTTTACCACCAATATTAATTAAACGAACACCTTGTGTAACACGTCCGATTACTCTTAAATCTTTCATGCTTAAACGAATGGTAATACCGCTTTTGTTAATAATCATTACGTCCATGGTATCATCCACATCTTTAATAGCTACTAATTTACCAGTTTTTTCGGTAACATTCATGGCCATTACACCTTTACCACCACGGTTAGTAATTCTATAATCTTCTACTTCACTACGTTTACCCATTCCATTTTCAGAAACAACCAACACGTTAGTTACTTTAGGATCTTCAATAGAAACCATTCCAATTACTTCATCACCTTCAGCTAAACGAATTGCTCTAACTCCAGTAGCACTTCTTCCCATAGGGCGAACTGTACTTTCGTTGAAACGAATGGCTTTACCATTTCTACTTGCTATAACCATTTCACAAGTTCCATTTGTTAACCTAGCTTCTACTAATTGATCGCCTTCACGAACATTCATAGAATTGATACCATTTAAACGTGGACGGCTATATGCTTCCAAAGTAGTTTTCTTAATGGTACCTTGTTGAGTTACCATTATTACATTCATTTGGTTAATATATTCAGGATTACTTAAACTTTTTACATTTAAGAATGCTTTTACTTTATCATCAACCGGAATATTTATTAAGTTTTGAATGGCACGTCCTTTGGTTGCTTTTTCGCCTTCAGGAATTTCAAAAACACGTAACCAGAAACAACGACCTTGCTCTGTAAATAACAATAAATAATTATGGTTTGTAGCCATAAATATATGTTCTACGAAATCTTCTTGACGTTTGGCTACTCCCCTGCTTCCTCGTCCACCTCTGGCTTGGGTGCGGTATTCACTTAACGAAGTACGTTTTACATAACCCAAATGCGAAATAGTAATTACCACTTCATCATCAGGAATTAAGTCTTCCATGCTCATTTCATTACCAACCATTTCAATAACGCTTCTTCTTTCATCGCCATATCTATCGCGCATGTCAGTTAATTCGTCTTTGATGATTTGGTAACGCATTCCTTCGTTATTCAAAATTTCGTTTAAATGAGCAATTGTTTTCATTAACTCATCAAATTCTGCTTTAATTTTATCACGTTCAAGTCCTGTTAAACGTTGCAAACGCATATCTAAAATTGCTTTTGCTTGAATTTCTGAAAGTTTAAAAGTTTCTACTAAACCATTTTTAGCTTCATCAGGAGTTTGAGAATCACGAATTAATTTAATAACTTGGTCTAAATGATTTAAAGCTATTAATAATCCTTCTAAAATATGTGCTCTTTTTTCAGCTTCAGCTAATTCATATTGTGTTCTGCGAACAACTACCTCGTGACGGTGAGCTACGAAATTGGTAATCAATCCTTTTAAATTTAATATTTCAGGACGACCTTTTACCAAACAAACATTGTTTACACTGAATGAAGTTTGAAGCTGAGTAAATTTAAATAATTTATTTAAAACTACATTTGGAACTGCGTCACGTTTTAAATCAAAAACAATGCGCATTCCATCTCTATCACTCTCATCGCGCACATCGCTAATGCCTTCAATTACTTTATCGTTCACCAAATCAGCAGTCTGCTTTATCAGCGTTGATTTATTTACTTGATAAGGAATTTCATTCACAACAATCTGATCTTTACCAGTTTTACTGGTTTCAAATATTGCTTTAGCACGCATTACAATTCTACCACGGCCAGTTTCAAAAGCATCTTTTACGCCTTCGTAACCGTATATAATTCCACCTGTAGGAAAATCTGGTGCTTTAATGAATTTCATTAATTCAGGGATAGTAATATCTCTGTTATCAATGTATTCCATAATACCATTAATAACCTCAGTTAAATTATGAGGAGCCATGTTAGTAGCCATTCCCACTGCAATTCCAGAAGCACCATTTACCAAAAGATTTGGAAACTTAGCTGGCAAAACAGTTGGTTCTTGCAAACTATCATCAAAATTCGGACGAAAATCAACGGTATCTTTTTCAATATCGTTCAATAATTCTTCTGCAATTTTCTTTAATCGAGCTTCAGTATAACGCATGGCTGCAGGTGGATCTCCATCTACCGAACCAAAGTTACCTTGACCATCAACTAAAGTATAACGCATGCTCCAATATTGAGCCATACGAACCATGGCATCATATACTGAAGTATCGCCATGTGGATGGTATTTACCTAAAACCTCACCAACAATACGTGCTGATTTTTTATGAGCACGGTTAGCGGCCAAGCCTAAATCTGTCATTCCGTATAAAACCCTGCGGTGAACGGGCTTTAAACCATCGCGCACATCAGGTAAGGCGCGGCTAACAATAACCGACATTGAATAATCAATGTAAGCGGTTTTCATTTCATCTTCAATGTTGATTGGTATAATTCTGTCTTCTGCCATTTTTTATTGGTTTAAAACTATCTGTTTTTAAATATATTACGTCTGTTTTTTGTCTGTAAATAATAAAAACCGATAACATTCAAATATAATGAATATAATACATGTTTTTGATATAAAATACCCACATGTTTTTAACGAAATGTGGATTAATTTTATAAGCAAAAAACGCAACCCATTTTAATGAATTGCGTTTTATATTTATTCTTCCGTTTTGTTATCAATTGGAGTTTCTTTTTTCTTTTTCTCCTTCTTTTTTATAGTAGTAATTTTTAACTCATCAGCGTTAACCGCTTTGTCATAATCTACTTCTATGGTATCTCCATTACCAGTTTGTTGAATTAACAATTGCTCCGCAATTCCATCTTCTACATATTTTTGAATAGTTCTAGCTAATGGTCTTGCACCTAAATCAGCATCAAATCCTTTTTCAGCTAAAAATGATTTAGCAGCTTCAGTTATACTAAATTTAAATCCTAACTCTTCAATTCTAGTTACTAATTTACCTAAATTAATATCCAAAATTTTATTAATTGATTCTTTTTCTAATGAATTAAATACAATTACATCATCAATTCTATTTAAAAACTCAGGCGAGAAGAAACGCTTTAATGCAGCTTCTATTATCAATTTAGAATCTTTTTGAGTATTCGCATCTTTGCTCGGAGTTCCAAATCCTACACCAGCTCCAAAGTCTTTTAATTGGCGACTTCCAATGTTTGATGTCATGATAATAATAGTATTTCTAAAATCAATTTTCCTACCCAAACTATCAGTTAAAAAACCTTCATCTAAAACTTGCAATAATATATTAAATACATCGGGATGTGCTTTTTCAACTTCATCTAAAAGAATAACAGCATAAGGTTTCCTTCTAATTTTTTCAGTTAACTGTCCACCTTCTTCATAACCAATATATCCTGGAGGCGCTCCAACCAAACGGCTTACAGCAAATTTCTCCATATATTCACTCATGTCAATGCGAATCATTGCATCATCGGTATCAAACAAATAGCGTGCTAACACTTTTACCATTTCTGTTTTTCCAACTCCAGTAGGACCTAAGAAAATAAATGAGCCAATTGGTTTATTGGGATTTTTTAATCCAGAACGACTTCTTTGAACAGCTTTAGCTAATTTTTTTATTGCTTCATCTTGACCAATAACTTTTCCGCTTAACTCCTCGCCCATTTTTAACAAACGTTCGCCTTCGCTTTGTGCAATGCGTTTTACAGGAATTCCTGTCATCATCGCAATTACTTCAGCCACATCATCTTCGCCAACTGAATAACGTTGGTTTTTCGATTCTTCTTCCCACTTAGCTTTTTCAGTTTCTAACTGCTCTAGCAAATGTTTTTCTTTATCACGAAGTTTTGCAGCCTCTTCATATTTTTGGCTTTTAACTACTTGATTTTTTTCGATTTTTATATCTTCTACTTGTTTTTCTAATTCAATTACAACCGAAGGAACGTGTATATTACTTAAATGAACTCTTGCTCCAACTTCATCTAAAACATCTATTGCTTTATCTGGCAAATGTCTATCAACCATGTAACGAGTACTCATATTTACACAAGCATCAATTGCTTCTTTGGTATAAGTTACGCTATGATGTGTTTCATATTTATCCTTAATATTTGTTAGAATTTGAATAGTTTCTGCGGGAGTAGCAGGTTCTACCATTACTATTTGAAACCTGCGTTCTAAAGCGCCATCTTTTTCAATATACTGACGATATTCGTTTAAAGTAGTAGCACCAATACATTGTATTTCACCACGCGCTAAAGCTGGCTTAAACATATTTGAAGCATCTAAACTTCCACTTGCTCCACCTGCACCTACTATGGTATGAATTTCATCGATAAATAAAATTACATCAGGACTTTTTTCCAATTCATTCATTACCGCTTTCATGCGTTCTTCAAACTGTCCACGGTATTTTGTACCCGCTACTAAGCTTGCCATATCAAGCATTACAACTCTTTTGTTAAATAATATTCTACTAACTTTACGTTGAATAATTCTAAGCGCTAATCCTTCGGCAATGGCTGTTTTACCAACACCTGGCTCACCTATTAATACAGGATTGTTCTTTTTTCTACGAGATAAAATTTGAGAAACTCTTTCAATTTCTTTTTCTCTACCAACTATTGCATCTATTTTTCCTTCTTCAGCAGCTTTGGTTAAATCTCTTCCAAAATTATCTAAAACAGGAGTTTTTGATTTTGGATCTACTCTTCTTGATGATTCTTGCTTACGTTCAGGATCTCTTCCCGCACCAGCTCCTGCAAAATAATCTTCTTCATCAGCAGGTAATTCGTTTCTAGGGTTCTTTTTTGGACTATCAAAATCTTCATCTATTCTGTTTTCAATAGCTTGTTTAAAAATATCGTAATTGATACCAAACTGCGATAATATTTGCGATGCTAAATTGTCTTCATCTCTTAAAATAGAAAGCAATAAATGTTCCGTTCCAATAATATCTGTTTTAAATATTTTAGCTTCTAAATAAGTAATTTTCAATACTTTTTCAGCTTGCTTTGTAAGTGGAATATTTACAAAATTTGTATTGTTACTAGCAGTGCTTCTAATTGAATCTTCAATGGTTCTTTTTAACCTAGAATTATCAACGCCTAAGGCTTTTAAAATTTTTAGAGCCTTGCCTTCGCCTTCTCTAATAAGGCCTAATAATAAGTGTTCTGTTCCTATATAATCATGACCTAAACGAATTGCTTCTTCGCGGCTGTAACTTATTACATCTTTTACTCTTGGTGAAAATTTAGCTTCCATGTTGTAATTCCAAAATTTTTTCATTTAACTCGTAATAAGTCAAATTCAGTTCCAAATATGTTGAATGCAATTTAGCATCCACAGTTTAATATTTTTAATTATTTATCTACATTTAATAAAATGAAATACATGTAATTTATAATCAAATATTTAAATTTAAATTTATTGTGGATATTTTTAATTTATTTACCATTCCATGGCAACTTCATTTCTGGTAATATCTGCCATTGTTTCACATTTTCTAATTAAGTGTGAAACACCTTTATAAATTAAAACTTCTGCCGGTCTAAATCTTGCATTGTAATTGCTACTCATGGTTATACCGTATGCTCCAGCATTTAAAAAACAAAGAATATCTCCTTCCGAAACTTCATTTAATTTCCTGTCCCAAGCAAATGTGTCAGTTTCACAAATGTATCCTACCACAGTATAAATTCTTTCCTTACCATTTGGATTACTTAAGTTCATTATATGATGGTAAGAATCGTAAAGCATAGGTCTGATTAAATGATTCAACCCACTGTTAACACCCACAAAAACAGTTGCTGTAGTTTGTTTTATTACATTGGCTTTTACTAAAAAATAGCCGCTTTCACTTACCAAAAACTTTCCTGGTTCAAACCAAAGTTCTAATTCTTTACCATATTCTTTACAAAACTCTACAAATCGGTCACTTAAACTTTTGCCTAACTCTTCTATATCGGTAGTTATGTCGTTTGGTTTATATGCTACTTTGAATCCGCTACCAAAATCTATAAAATCAAGTTCAGTAAAATCTTTGGCCGAATCAAATAAAATTTCAGCACCTTGTAAAAAAACACCAGCATCTAAAATGTCACTTCCAGTGTGCATATGCAATCCATTTACATGAATATTATGCGATTTTACTACACGCAAAGCATGGCGTAATTGATAAACAGAAATACCAAATTTTGAATCGATATGACCAGTAGAAATTTTACTGTTTCCACCAGCTAAAATATGCGGATTTAAACGAATACAACAAGGTACTGAATGTCCGTATTTACTACCAAACTGTTCTAAAATTGAAATGTTATCAATGTTAATATGAACACCTAACTCTACAGCTTGAACTATTTCATCAAAACTTACACAGTTAGGAGTAAAAATAATGTCTTTTGGCAAAAAACCAGCGTTTAAACCCAAATGAACTTCATTGATTGAAACGGTATCTAATCCACTTCCTTGTTGCTGTAGTAATTGTAAAATAGCAGTATTATTCAAAGCCTTACAAGCATACTTAATTTTTATATTTAAAGGTTTAAAAGCATTGATTAGCTTTTGATATTGGTTGATAATGGTTTCAGCATGATACACATAAACAGGTGCTTCATACATTTGTGCAATCGATAATAATTGTTCGTTTAGTTCTTGGTTTATCATTAAATTTTATTGAGGTAAAAAGAAGTCCGCAATATGCAGAAAAAAAAGGACAACTTATACTATAAAGTTGTCCTTTTTCTGCATTTTTTTTAGTAAAAATTAGTTTCTTTCCACCACATAAATGGCGTATTTTTTTTCTCTTAAAAACTTTTCTGGGTCAATGGCTGCAAATTCTTTGGTCATTTTTTTATCAATACCACTTCTTAAGTTTTCTGTTAAATAATACAACCAAGCTTTTTTGAAACGTAGTTTTTCAAAAGCAAAATGTTTCAATGGAATCAAAAACCTGTCGGCATACATATATATAAACTTACTCATTGGAAGCACGTTTAAAGTAATGTCTTTTTCATAAGTAATATTCCAACCTTTATTGGCTATTTTACTTAAAAAGTTTTCTTCTAAATGCCCTGATTTATTAATTCCATCTTGGTTTTTTCTGAAATAATCAACTATAATCCATCTACCTCCAATTTCCATAAATTTATCTGCATGTTCAATTGCACTATCTAAGTTGATGTATTGCAATGATTCAGAATTAATGATTGTTTTATATTTCTGTTCCGATTTAAAGTCTTCAAACTTTGCATGGTGACAAATCAATCCTTGATACTTAGTTTCGATATGGTTTTTTTGATTCACATTTGGAGTCAATGCTTCTACATTGATTCCGTTTTGTTTTAACATGGCCGATAAACCACCCATTCCACAACCAACATCCAAAACCAAGCCTTGTTTATCATCAATTAAATGCATGATGTTTTCAGCATATTTCATTTGTGCTTCTTCCACATCTCTTATCGAAATAGCGTCTGGAGCAATATTGATATCTTCAAAATAACCCCAATGAAGCATGTCATTTTTCAATATTTTTGAATACAAATACAACTCTAAATCGTATGATGATTTATCGTAATGGGAGTTTTTCTTATGGTATTGGTATGCTTTAAACCAATTAATTGGGTTTAAAAAAGCAGAAATATTTTTATTCATTAGGGTTAAATTACTTAAATTGACAGGTTACAATTATAGTAATTTATCACTAATAAACTAGTTTTCAAAAAACACAATTGCTAATTGTTATAAAAAATTTGAACTACATAGGAACTTAGAAAAACATAGAAATAAAACAATTGGAAACTACTTATTTTTTTGTACGTGTATGGTGTCATTATTATTTATTACAACATAAAGAATTGCAAAAGCAAAGTTCCATAGGAACGACACTATTGTAAAAACGGGTTTTAACCCGTTGA
>CAIUQQ010000245.1 GCA_903901345.1 uncultured Bacteroidota bacterium
TGGTTACTGAATATAAAATTAATAAAATAAAGGTATTTTTAAAATAAATGGAAATTTCAGTATCAAGAAAAACTCACTTTAATGCAGCGCACAGATTAAATGTTGTAAGTTGGAGTGAAGAAAAAAATAAATTATATTTTGGTGCTTGTAATAACAAAAACTATCACGGTCATAATTATGATTTAATAGTTACAGTTACGGGCGAAATAGATGAGGAAACAGGGTATTTGATAGATTTGAAAATTTTAAATGAAATAATTTTTCAAGAAATTGAAAACAAATTTGACCATAAAAACTTTAACTTAGATACTGAAGAATTTAAAGAATTAAATCCAACTGTAGAAAATATAGCAGTGGTAATTTGGCGAATTCTAAGAGAAAAAATTGAAATAAAACTAAAATTGAAAATTATATTATATGAAACCGAACGAAATTTTGTTGAATACAATGGAAACTAAAAATATAAATATAGAAACAATTGGAAACGATCATATTGGTTTTTCATTAGAAACTCCTCTAAGAGATGATGCTTTTAAGTTAGATGACGAACTAAAAATTGAGTTGATTGAAAAGCATTTCAAAGAAATAATGCAAATTTTAGGTTTAGATTTAAGTGATGATAGCTTAAAAGGAACACCAAATAGAGTTGCAAAAATGTATGTAAATGAAATATTTAGTGGCTTAAATCCAAAAAATAAACCTGAAGTAAAATTGTTTGAAAACAGGTATAATTATAAAAATATTTTACTTGAAAAAAATATTTCCTTTCATAGTGTTTGCGAACATCATTTTGTGCCAATAATAGGCAAAG
The DNA here is from genome assembly GCA_903901345.1 of uncultured Bacteroidota bacterium. Lineage (GTDB taxonomy): Bacteria > Bacteroidota > Bacteroidia > UKL13-3 > UKL13-3 > JAAFJM01. Next base: position 812 of record CAIUQQ010000245.1, read on the forward strand.
CACATGTGGCTTATATTCCAAATGGAAAAGTAGTTGGATTGTCAAAATTAAATAGAATAGTGCGTTATTTTGCACAACGCCCACAAGTTCAAGAACGAATGACGATTCAAATAGCAAATATGTTAAAAGAAGAACTAAACACTGATAGTGTCGCTATTATAATTGAAGCTGATCATATGTGTGTAGCCATGAGAGGTGTTCAAGATGTACATAGCAGCACCGTTACAAGTGAATATACTGGCAAGTTTTTAGATAGCAACACCAGAGAAGAATTGATGAAATACATTATGCTTGACGGCAAATAAAATTTTTATTTTTGATTACAACAAAACAAGCTGAATATTAAAAAAATTCGGCTTGTTTTGCATTATATCATATTTATAAAAAATAATGGTTGTGAAATTGAAATTCAATATTATTTTTGGTCTAATAAATGAACAGCTTAAAAATAAAACGATTTAGACATATTCTATTTTTATTAGATGTATTAAAGCTGGCTGTTACTGCTTTTGGTGGGCCACAAGTTCATTTAGTACAATTTCAAAAAAAATTAGTTGATAAAAAAAAATACATTACATCTGCTGATTTAAAGGAATTAAATTCATTTTGTAGTATTTTACCTGGCCCCACTTCCACTCAAACAATTACTGCAATAGGATTTAAAATTGGAGGACCAGTATTGGCATTTTTTACTTTAGCAGTTTGGGTATTTCCAGCCTGTTTAATAATGGGAATTTTTGCCATTGTTATTCATTTTTATCATTTAGAAAATCCTAAACTTAATTTTTTAAAATACATTCAACCAATGGCAGTTGGTTTTATAATTTATGCTGCATTTCAAATTATTCAAATGTTTATTAGCAAATCGTATCATTGGATTTTGCTAATATTATCGGCAAGTGTAGCCATTTTGTATCAAACACCATATTTGTTTCCAGTACTTTTGTTATTGGGTGGTTTTGTATCAAGTCAGGTTAATAAAGAAAAAATAAATAAAGTAAAACCACTAAAAAATATTAATTGGAGTAACTTTATTCTATTCTTAGCCGTTTTTACAACTGCAGCAGTTTTAGGTGCATTTACACAAAACAAAATTGTTTTACTTTTTGAAAATACTTATCGATTTGGAAGTATCGTTTTTGGTGGCGGTCATGTATTAATTCCAATGATGTATAATCAGTTTGTAGAAATAAAACATTTTTTAACCGCCAATGAATTTATTGCTGGAGTTGGTTTGGTACAAGCAATGCCAGGTCCAGTTTTTAGTATTGCTACATTTTGTAACGCAATGGCTTTACAAGAATATGGTATTTCAGGGCAACTTTTGGGAGCATTTATTGGCACAATTGCAATCTTTTTACCCGGAACGTTCTTAATATTCTTTATTTACCCAATTTGGAATCAGCTTAAAAATTATACACCAATAAAAAATGCTATTGAAGGCGTAAATGCTGTAAGTGCAGGCTTAGTAATTGCGTCAGCATATTTATTATTTAAGCCAGTTGTTTTAAATCAATCAAATATGATAGTACTTTTACTAACTTTATTTTTACTTTTGACAACCAAAGTTCCTAGCCCAGTAATTGTTATTATTTGTGTATTGGCTAGCTTTATTTATTAATTATATGAATCAATTTTTTAAATATTATACTACCATTATTGTATTTTGCTTAAGCATATATTCTGCTAAAAGTCAAACTAAACCCGCTACTAATGAGAATGAATTAGTGCAGTTAAGTGGATTTATAATAAGCTTTGATAGTACGCAAGTTTTACCTTATGTAACAGTAAGAATTGAAGGAACAAATCGTGGTGTATTTTCTGACATGAGCGGCTTTTTTAGTTTAGTTTGTAAGCAAACTGATAAAATTGTTTTCTCTGCTTTGGGTCAAAAAAAGTTGTTTTACACGCTTCCAAATAATATAGAAGGAAATAAATTGACAACAGTAATTAGAATGGAAGAAGACACTTTTTTTTTAAGAGATGTAGTAATTAGACCATATTCTACACCTCAAGAATTAGATTATTATTTTGCTAAAATAAAAATTCCTAATAGCAATTTGTCATTAGCCTATGAAAATTTGGGACGCGTTTCCTATCAGAATTTACAAAAAGGAATACTTGCCGATGGAGTTGAAAACGGAAGATGGTATCAACAAGCACAAGCAGAAAAACTATATTATAATGGGCAAGCACAACCAATTCCTATTGCTGATATTGGCAGTTGGTATCGCTTTTTAAACTCATTAGGAAACAA
>CAIUQQ010000246.1 GCA_903901345.1 uncultured Bacteroidota bacterium
AATTCCTTTATACAACCGGTTTAAAAAATATTTTGAATACCTAAACACTGGCTTTAAAGGGAAGCGTTATGATGTGTTTGCTTATAATGGTGGTTTGTTTAAACCTGATGAGATATTAGACAACGTAATAATAAATGATGATTTATTATTTAAGCATGCTTTTAAACTTTCGGAATACGATTTTGTAAGTGAAATAGATGTAAATATACTGGGGCATATTTTTGAAAACTCGTTAAATGAGTTGGACGAAGTTAAGGCACAATTAGAAGGACAAGAAATAGATAAAACTAAAACCAAGCGTAAAAAAGATGGGGTGTTTTACACCCCAAAATACATTACCAAATACATTGTAGATAATACCATTGGTAAACTTTGTACCGAAAAGAAAGCTGAACTCAATATAGTTGAAACTGAATATGCACAATCATTAACAAGGGAGCATGCTCCCTTGCCTATAACAAAGAAAAAGAAGCAAGAATTACTAACTAAGCTTACTGAATATAAAAATTGGCTACTGCAATTAACCATTTGTGACCCTGCCTGTGGTAGTGGTGCATTTTTAAACCAAGCTTTAGATTTTTTAATTACTGAACACAAATATATTGATGAACTACAAGCCAAATTATTTGGCGATACAATGGTGTTAAGCGATATGGAGAAAAGCATATTGGAAAACAATTTGTTTGGGGTTGATTTAAACGATGAAAGTGTAGAAATAGCCAAGCTTTCATTATGGCTGCGCACCGCACAACCAAACCGCAAACTAAACGACTTAAACAATAATATTAAATGTGGTAATAGTTTAATTGACGACCCAGCCATAGCCGGAGAAAAAGCCTTTAACTGGCAAAATGCATTTCCGCAAGTATTTGAAAAGAAAGAAAAAATACCTTATCATATAACAACTGCCATTCACGATAGCCGAACATCGGATAGAATGATAACTTACAATGTAAGAGAAAAAAGAGCGAATGGTTCAATTCCTGAACCTCAAGTAATATGGCTTACCGAAGAAGAAGAAGAATTAATTACTAAAACAGTTGTAGAAATAATTGAACAAGATAATTTGAATGTATTGGCATACAATATTTGTAGAGACCACATGCATTTATTATTAGTATGCGAAGAACAAGAAAGAGATAGCATAGTACAAAAAATTAAAGCGAAAACAGCTAGAGCAGTAAATATATTACGAGGAGTAACAGTTCCCTCTAGTTCTACAACAAGGGAGCATGCTCCCTTGTCACTAGCAAAAGAAGCTCCCTTGTCTATAGAAAAGGTAGAGAAAACTAGAGGAGAAAAACAGAATAGTTTATGGACTCAAAAATATGGTTGTAACAAAATAGAAGACGACCAGCAGCTAAATAATACTGTAGAGTATATAAGAAATAATAGAATTAAACACAATCTGCCACCTCTCCTAGTATTGCAACAAGGCAGCATCCTCCCTTGTCTTTACCAAAGTTCCGAACATGCCTTTAGAACTGAATATAAAGGTGGCTTTGATGTAGTGATTGGTAATCCACCATATGGTGCAGAATTACAATCTAAAGATTGGTTAAAAATAAAATATCAAGAAACCAGCTTTGGTAATATTGATTCATATAAATATTTTGTACAATTAGGCAGCAACATATTAAAAAAGCTGGGCTGTTTAGGATTTATTATGCCTGATTCTTATCTAGAAAAAGAATATTTTAAAGACGTTAGAGTTTTTGTATGTGATTCATTTCAAAACATTACAAATATCAAGTTAGGTGATGATGTTTTTGAAGAAGTAAATTTACCTACAAGTATTTTAATAACTGAATTTAAAGGAGTAAAAGCAGAAAAATTCAATTTTTTAGACTTAAGCAATATAACAGGTTATTCTAAAACAAATGAACTTTTTAACAATACTAACTTTATCACAGATATTCCAATTTACTCAGAATCATTTGTTATAATAAAGTCTATAATTAATAAGAAAAACACTATTGATTTGATTGATATTTATGAACAAATCATGGGTGTTAAAGTTTATCAAATTGGAAAAGGTAAGCCAAAACAAACATCATATGAACTTGAAAACAATTCATTTGTAAATCAAAATCAAAATGAAAAGTACAATTACAAATTCATCTCACAAGGTATAAAAAGGTACTGTTATGAAAATACTAATGAGTTTATTTCATACGGTGCTTGGTTAGCTGAACCTAGAGAACTTAAATATTTTGAAGGTCCTAAAATAATTATTAGAGAAATAGTAAATCCTAGAGTTTTTGCAACCCATATTGATTATCCAGCAATTGTTAAAAATATTGCGGCAGTTATTATTGAAAAAGACAAAAATTATTCATTAAAGTATTTGTTAAGTATAGTAAACGCTAAATTATTTACGTATTTTATTACTGAACAATCTGCAAAAAGCAGCAATAAAAGTTACCCTAGTTTTTCATCTAAGCTTATAAAAGAACTACCAATAAAAGTTGCAACAAAAACTGAACAGCAACCATTCATTGAAAAAGCTGACCAAATGCTTTCTTTAAATAAGGAATTACAAGAACTTTCTCAAAAGTTTCAACGCACCATAATCAGGAAGTTTTTTCCTAGTGCAGTAGCAACGACAAAGGAGCATGCTCTCTTGCCACAAAAACTACAAGATTGGTATTTGATTACCTATGCAGAATTTATAAAGGAACTAGACAAAAAGAAAGTAAAACTAAGCCTTGCTCAAGAAGCAGAATGGGAAGAATACTTTACCCAAGAAGCTAAAAAAGCCCTTGCCTTAAAACAACAAATAGATACCACAGATAAAGAAATAGACCAAATGGTTTATAAGCTTTATGAACTAACAGAAGAAGAAATAAAAATAGTGGAGGGGGAATAGATTATGAGTAACAAACCACCAAAAATAACGTACTTATTAGGAGCAGGAGCAAGTTATAATGCTTTGCCTATTGTTAGCGAGATACCTAATAAACTTAGGGAAATGAAAGAATATATAGAACAATTTAATTTTGATAAAACTGGTGAACATATTAAATTGGATGTATTAGAAAATGAAATAAACTTAATTGAGAAGCATGCTTCAATTGATACTTTGGCAAGGAAATATTGGCTAAAACATCAAAAAAACTTTATACATGAAGACTATTTATATATTAAAAATATCATTACATGCCTAATAATTTTTTGTCAATTGGAATCTAAAATTTTAAATAATCAAAGTCATTTTGATAAACTTAAAAAAGAAAATAAAAAATATTTATTAGACCCTCGTTATGACGCATTTTTTTCAGCAATTATTACTGAAAATTACCAATTACCTTCCAATATTAATATTCTGTCATGGAATTATGATTTTCAAATTGAAAAATCGTTTAATTTTTTCATGCCTGAAAAAACTTTAATGGAAACTGGCAATCATTTAGGA
>CAIUQQ010000247.1 GCA_903901345.1 uncultured Bacteroidota bacterium
AATTAGAAATGCTTCAATTCATGAATGATTCTTGTCATTTACCTATTTTAAAAACTATATTTTGGTATTTATGGTGGACAAGTTGTATTTTACTGGCTCCATTACTTTTGATACCTCTTATTATTCTTTTTTTATGGGAAACAATAAGTATAGGACGAACCGAAAACTCAAAAGGTAGACCCATTTTAATTACGGGATGTGGTAGTGGATTAGGACTTGAAACAGCAAAAGAATTGGCAAAAAAAGGATGGAAAGTTTATGCTGGATGTAGAACTTGGAAAAGTGTAAATGAATTGATAAATTTGAATATAGATTCTTTAATCCCTGTAAAAATGGATATAACCAACGAGACGGAAATTACAATCGTACTTTCTAAAATTGAACTAGAAAATACCGATGGATTATATTGTTTGATTAATAACGCAGGTATAGTTCAAAACGGCCCTATTGATTGGACTCCTCTTGTTTTTTTTCGTCAAATTATGGAAATTAATTACTTTTCCATGATCAAGGTTACTAAAGCTTGTCTACCCTTGTTGAAAAAATTTTCCAAAATTCATGGTGGATCTCGAATCGTTCAAATAAGTTCTGCTTCAGGACTTGTTTGGGGATTACAATTTTTATCCGCTTATAGTGCATCAAAACACGCAGTGGAAGCTTTTTCATCTTCTCTACGGGGTGAATTAAAACCGTTTAATATTCATGTTGCAGTCGTTTCTCCAGCAATTCATAAAACAAATATGGCTGATCCAGATATTGCCGACCAAGAAATTAACCATTTATATAATTCTTTACCCGAAACATTTCAAAGTTTATATGGTAAGAAATATCTTGAGCAATTGATAAAGGTTCAGTGTGGAGCCATGATTAATAAATCATGGAACCCAAAAAACGTTGTGCGTGAAATGGTACAAGCCTCCACAAGAACTCATCCTAAATGTCAATATATTCAAGGAATTGACATGTTAACTTTGGGAGCTCTAATTAATTTTTTCCCCAGATCAATTAACGAATTTTTAATGGCGTGGAATGCTGGTTATTTTTCTATTTCAAAAGCAATTAACAATTACACTTCATCGTAACCTTTCTTCTAAGATTATCTAAAGGTTCAATATTGATGTATTGGTAAGATTTTTCAAAACCGGTTTGATCCGTAACTGTTGCTTGTTGTTTTTTTCCTGTTGGAAAAAATTGAGTTTTAGAATCATCATGTGCACCAGAACCACTAATGTTTTTACCGTCATCTAAAAATAAAGTCACTACGTAAGGATTGTAAGCAATACTTGGCGAATTATATACGGTAGCCGTATATAATATTTGCCCCACCACTTTAGTTAATTGTGGGTCTTTATAGAGAATATATTTATTAATTCCTGTAAATGCAGTATCAATAGTAGTTTGTTGAGTGTAAAGTTCGGTTTTGAATTGAATCAAATCGGCTTTGGTGTAATAAAAAGTAGGCATAAACCTTTCTATACAATGTCAAGAATTTAATTGATTTTTTACATTTCCTCGGGACAAGATATTATAATCATATTTAGAAGCGTTGAATAAATTCACAAACAATTTTACTGCCAAATCATGATCAAACTCAGAACAACAAAACAGGTCAATATAAGCTTCTTGTTCTTCCCAAAAAGTGTGACACGTACAATGAGATTCAGCCAAAACATAAACCATGGTAGCACCAAACGGTTTGAACTGATAACCGGATTTGTTCACCACGGTTACTTTTAATTGATCCAAAATTTTATTCATAGAAGATTCCAAAAGATTCAAATGTTTCAGGATTTCCACATTTTTAATACCCTCCAATTGTAAAACTAGGTGTTGATTTTTCATGATTAATTTTTAATTTGTAATTTTTATTAAATTTCATTTTTTATTTAATAAATGCAACAAACGTGTTTTGGAGATTATATAGTTAGAACCTTTTTTAAATTTCAAAATGAATTAAAACTCTATCATTGGCAAACGCAATCTTATTCTCGTCACAAGGCTACCGATAAATTATTTTCCAATTTCTTGGAAGCTACAGATGAGTTTGTAGAAGTTTTGATGGGAAAGTTTGGTAAAAGAGTAAGCTTGACCAAAAAACCAATCACCATTAGAACATTTTCGTTGGAAACGGCTCCTTTACTTTTGACCGAGTTTCAACAATTTCTAGTTAGTTTGGATACTATTTTACCTAAACACCGAGGTTTATCTGACCTTTTAAACATTCGTGATACTCTTTTAGGACATGTAGATCAAACTTTATATTTATTTAGTCTAGATTAACGATAAACCGGAACTTGATAACCATTATAGGAGCAACCAAAACACATGGGAAGACACGTTGCCGGCCAAAAAAATATAATCAACACCAATGTAAAAAAGTATCCACATCCATTAATTGGTCTCTCGAGAGGAGGAACAATACATGAATCGGGCCCTGGATATACATAATAACCAGTTATTACCTGACCTGGTAATGGAGGGACAGTTGGATATATGACCTCTAAATTGGGGACTAAAGATGGACTAAAATAGGGATCTTTATATCCCCCAGCAAACCTACTACAAGGTTTCATTTTACATTTACCCAAGTTTGTTTTTTTCTACAATTCTTTCCAAAAATTGGAGTCGATTTTCAAATATTTCACATTTTTTCCACAGACCATAACACTGAGTTATAAACATGGAATTTCTATGCTCCATATAGACTTCTTCGGCAAAATTTTTATCATCCACTTTGCGGATTGAGATACATTCTTTGTTGGCTACATAGGGATTTAAAATATAAGCGCATGCTTTTTTATCATGGCATTTAATTATATCAGAAATATGATATTCATTTGTTTCCGGGTTACAAGAAATTTTGGAAAGATTTTTCTCCAAAACGGATAATTTAATAGCCATAATGTTTAAAAAACAAAAATCACTATTATTTTCTTGATTCCAAGGAACAATTTCAGTAACACGTTCATTATTTTCTACAATTGCCTTGTCGTGCTCTGTATTTTTTAATTTTGAAATTAAACAAAGTATATCATTATCTTGTTGAACAAAATTATACATTAAATCTTTCAATGTAATTTTGGAAATAAGAGGCATATTCGATTGTAATATGAGAATATTTGGATGTTTAATTAATTGTTGTTTCAAAAAATATTCAATACTTTTTGCAGTTCCTTGAGTATCGGGAAGACTAGTTATTGTAATTGAATTATAATTAAAAAACCATCGATTGATTTCTTTTTTAAAACGTTCTAAATGTCTTTCAAAAGCCAAAACATGGATACTTTCAATATCTGGTAATTCCAATAAAGTTTCAATAAGAATACAAATACAAGGATTATGACCAAG
>CAIUQQ010000248.1 GCA_903901345.1 uncultured Bacteroidota bacterium
AGCAGGAATATCCAAATAGTTGATTGTCCCATCTTCAAAACGTTCGTGGTTGTTTTCTAAATAATATATTTCATTTACCACCGAAACAAATGAAACTGTTCCGCCCGCAAACCAAGGTTTTTGTAGCTTAGCAAATGAATCTTTTCTAATTAATAAACATCCTAAACCAGTAGGATATCCAAATATTTTATAAAACGAAGCCGATACAAAATTGGGCTTTACTACCGATAAATCTAATTGAGTAGTAGGAACAAATGCAGCCGCATCTAGCAATACATCAAAACCTTTTTCTTGCGCATAAGCAATCCATTTTTGATTATGTTTAACTCCCGAAACATTAGACTGTGCAGGAAATGCTAGTAAATTATTTTCAGCTAAATTTGAATCATTTATTGAAGCTACTAATTCTTCTTCGTCTATTTCTAAGTTTTGATAATGTACAGGAATATATTTCGATTTTGCTTTTCTACTGTGGCAAAATTCCCTAATACCATTTACCGAATTATGGTTATCGGAAAACAATAAGAAAGTGCTTTTTTCATTAAAAGGAAAACTCTCTCCCAATATTTTTAAAGCAGCCGAAGCATTTGCAGTAAACACACAATAATAGTCTTTAGCATTAAAAAACTCCAACACCTTTGCCCTTGCTTCTTCCACTAAATTAGTAGCAAATTTTGATGTTGGATTGGTAGAATGTGGATTTCCAAAAACATTATTTAACAGCAAATCTTGGTGTTTTAACACCTGAGATTTTGCATATAAATTTCCTCCTGTATAATCTAAATAGGTATGATTACCTTCATCAATTCTGCTATACTCAGTTGCTCTTAAATGGTTAAAAAAATCATCGTCTATAACGCTTAAAGGAGAAATATTGGGTTCAGTTGAATTGAGTATTGAAGTATTCATAGGTGTCAGTTAATATGTTGCCAAAGATATTGTTTTAAACAATTTAGCAAAACTTTGAATGAAAGTAAAAAAACTATGCTAAAGAAACGGCATGCTGAAATTTAGCGAGGCATAACTTATAAAGTTCATCCACTTCTATCAGGATAACGTTTTAACAGAGTGAATTTAATGTATTACACTAATCTTCTTTGTAACAGTTTCGTTTTCGGTTTGTATTTTTACAAAGTAAATTCCACTTTTAAAATCAGCAGTATTGATTTGTTTTGAAACCATTCCTTTTAAATTTTCAGTTAAAGTAATTCCCACTTGTTTTCCAGATAAATCAAGGATTTCAATTTTAGTAGCAGTTGATTTATTCAAATCAAAATTGATATTTAAAATATCAGTTACTGGGTTTGGATAAACAATAACTTGATTCAAATTATTGGTTAAATTAGAAACACTTGCCGTTCCTGTTTCTTTTACTCTTAAAGTAGAAAGATGGGTAATATCGCCCCCTTTGTGTCCATCTTGGTTTGAATTAAAACCACCATAAAACACCACATCGCCAGTTCCTGCATTAGGCGCAATCCAATTAAAATACCAAGCCAATGAGTCTAAACCATCCACTCCATTTTGTGTATAAGTTATATATTTATTATTGCCAACCAATTTAGTCTTCACAGTATCGGTTAATTCTAAAGTTCCTAATAAATTTCCATTAATTGCCTGTGGCGAAACCAAAAAACCAAACCTGTTATGGGTAACACCATAACCTATTGCTTCTATTCTATAAGTAGCACCAGGAACATAGCCACTTGTAGGAATATTTGATTTTATCCAACCTATTTCATTATATGCTTTTCCTCCATGGCAAACTGTACAGTTTTTTAAAGTATCACCTGGAGAGCCTGTATAACCAGGTTCTGAGCCGTCTTTTTTACCTAGCCCTTTTGTGCCAAAAGATTCTAAAACAATGAATCCTGATATGATGATTAATGCTGTAAAAATTATTTTTTTCATGCGTATTTTATTAAATGCTACTAGTTCGCAAACATGTATTTTGAATATTTCAAACATAACTGAAACAATATTTAAAAAGCGTTTTGTCAGAAAACTTTTACTTTTCTAAAACCTTTTCTGTTTCTTTTTTACTTCTTTCTTTTGGGTAAATTGCGCATTGTCTTTGAGTAATGCTTTCCAGTTTTTGTTTCCATCGTCACTAAAATCAAGCGTTTCCAAGTATGTTGCCTTATCTACTTCCAACAAATTAATTTCATTCCCCAAAAATGTTTCAATGTCTTTTAATATTTTCTTTTCTTCTTCACTGCAAAACGAAACTGCTTTTCCTGATTTTACTCCCCTACCTGTTCTTCCCACTCTGTGAACATAATTTTCAGGTAAATCGGGTAAATCGTAATTGATTACATAATCTACATTTTCAATATCAATTCCTCTGGCACTTAAATCGGTAGCAATTAAAACTTTTACATTTCCTAATTTAAAATCGTTCATTACCGCTAATCTGTCTTCTTGCTCCTTATCACCATGCATAGTAAGTGTTACAATTCCAACTCTTTGCATAGCAGTAAACACACGTTCTGCTCTTACCTTTGTTCTTACAAATACCAATATTTTACTTTCGGGAGCTTCTTTGATTAAGCGTTCTAAGAAAAAACGTTTATCATCCATTTCTACATAAGCCAACGCATGACTTACATTTTTAGAAACAGGATTTTTAGGTGAAATTTGAATCCTAATAGGATTTGCAACTACCGAATATGCCAATGTTTTTATTTGACGATTTAAAGTAGCCGAAAAAAACAATGTTTGATGAACCCTTGGAATGCGTTTAATAATATCGTGAATGTCTTTGTTAAATCCTTTGTCAAGCATTTTATCAGCCTCATCAAGCACCAACATTTCTACTCTATCTAATTCAATATATCCTTGACTTTGTAAATCGAACATGCGGCCTGGAGTGGCAATAACAACATCGGCACCAACTGTTAAATCAAAAATTTGATCGTCTTGCCCAACGCCACCCATTAAACAAACTATTTTTAAATCGGTATATTTTGAAATGGCTTTAAAAACGTCAGTAATTTGAACTGCTAACTCGCGAGTTGGCAATAAAACCAAACATTTAATATAAGTACCTTTCTTTTTTCTTTGTTGTAATAAATGAAGAATTGGAATAGCAAAAGCAGCCGTTTTTCCGGTTCCCGTTTGCGCTACCGCCATTACGTCTTCGCCTTTCAAAATTGGACCAATGGCTTTAAATTGAATATCAGTAGGACGCCTAAACCCCAATTCTGCGATGCTTTTCTTTATTTCGGGCGATATATTATACTCTTCAAACTTCATAAATGTTGCTTTGCAATTTAAAAAATTGCAGGGCAAAAGTAACTTAACTTTATGGAAAACAGGCAAACTTTGATTTGTAATTTGTGATTTATGATTTGTGATTTGTATAAATAACCTGGTTTTGAAGATTTAATTACCTCGCTTCTAGCAACTGGCTATTTATTAAAGTACGTTAAAAAATAAAGGCAATGCTGTTATTGTATTTATTTTAATTATTTTCAAAACCATGAATTCTGATATAGTCAATAGCGGTAATAACCAATAATACTAGATTGATTTTCCAAATAAAAAAAGTTAATTCGCAGCTTCAAATAATTGGTATCATTTTGGCTAGCCAATAAAATTGAAACTGGTAATTTTATTTGCCCAAATAATAGAATAAGAATGAAGCAATTTTATAAATTTATACTCCTCCTTTTATGTTTTAGCTTGTATCAAAGTGCAAACGCACAAATAGATACCAATATTTTTAAAAGTAAAATAATTACCTATACCATTACTGAAAAACAAATAGACAGAAATGAAAAATGGGTACCTTTAGATACCAACATTACTAAAAACGAATTGTTTCATCCCATGTATTCCAAATATGGTTTGTTTCAAGACATGGGAAATATTGGAACTGCGAGTCAATCTTTAATTTTTGATTACAACAAAAGTTTGGGTTATAAATTTACCCAAAATCCTTGGAGTGCTTATTTTTTTAAACCTGAAGAAAGAGTTTATTACAATTCAAAACAACCAATTACCGACATCAATTATACGCAAGGTGGCGTTGACATGATTTATTTAAAAGCAAAATTAGCTATTAATGTTACACCACGTTGGATGTTTGGCATTGATTATTTTAGGCTAACTTCAAAAGGGAATTTTGTTCGACAAAAAAACAGTGAATATTTTACACAAGCTTTTACTTATTACCAATCCAAAACAGGAAAATATGCCTTATTAGCCAATTTAACTTGGAACTTAGGTTATAACGAAGAAAGTGGCGGACTGAGCAAAGATTCATCATTTGAAGCATTATCGGGTGGAAGAAAAACTGGAAATGTAAATTTGAATACCACCGAAAATGGCTTTAGAAATAGAAGTTTTTACCTAAAACAATATTTTTATTATGGCAAATCAACTACACAATTTAACAAGGAAGATACCACCGAAAACTTTGTAAGTTATGGTCATTTTAGCCATACTTTAAAAGCCGAAGATGAAGTATATTATTTAAGAACAACCAACGATTCAAACCTTACCATTTTCCCAAATGGCTTAATTAAAGCATTTAACGATTCCGTAACTTCTCAAACTTTTACCAATAAATTTGCTTACACACTTTATAATACCGACAGAAAAACTGAAATGCGTTTTGTAGAATTAGCTGCTACGCATCAATTTTTAAATACTGATTTACAAACCAATAAACGAACTTATAACAATGTAGTTTTTGAGGGAACTATAGAACGAGAAGTTTATAAAAATTATGGCTTTTCGTTCAAAGCACATGGCGCATATTCGCCATTAGGTTATAATCAAAACGACTTAAAATTAAGTGGTGACATTGGATATAAAACGCTTTGGTTTAATTTGAGTGGTGGCTTGTTTAACCATTTATATACACCCGATTTTACGTTTACTCATTTTAACAGCACACAGTTTAATTGGGATAACAGTAATTTTAACAAAATTAACATTTCAAACATTCATGGTTCGCTTCAAACACGCGTGTTTAAGCATAATTATAAGTTTACATTTAACCAAAATATTTTGGCAAATTGGGTGTATTATGGTAAAGAAGCTACGCCAATTCAAAACAATAATATTGCTTTGGTAAATACGTTTGAAGTTCAAAAAACTTTTCAACTTTGGAAGTTTTATTTTGACAACAGAATCATTTACCAAAAAGCTACAGAAAACTATATTCGACTACCAGAAGTTGGAGCCATTTTGCGTTATTATTTCCAACAAATGATGTTTCAAAAAGCATTGAACCTACAGTTGGGAGTTGATGTATTTTACAATACCGATTTTTACGCACAAGCATATAACCCAGCTACTAGAGGATTTTATTTACAAGACAAAAAACTCATAGGAAATTATCCATTAATCAATGTTTTTGTTTGTGGCGAAATACGCCATGCGGTTATTTTTGCATCGTACGAACATTTGAACCAAGATTGGGTTGCATCCACAGGATTTTACAGCACCCCCGGACATCCATTGCCATTAACAACTTTTAGGTTAGGCATTCGTTGGAGAATGTATAATTAGGATTTTTGAATTGTGATTTTTGATTTTTGATTTCTTTTGTTGGAGAAATGAGCCACAGATTACACAAATTTCACAGAAAAATTGATTTACACCAAATTATTATAAATTGCGTTGAATAGTTAAAACTTTTTTGATGAAATACTTCATTTTTATTTTCTTTTTTGTGCTTCAATTGGTTGGTTTTTCTCAACAGAAAAAATATTCATTGCCAGTAATTTCCTCTACTAAATCAAATGTGGTTTATAGAGGAATTCCAAACCCCATTTCAATTGCGTTACCAGGTTTTTTTTCAAAAGATATCGTTGTAAATGTAAATGTTGGTAAATTAGAAAAAGAAGAAAGTGAAAATGATTACACTTATTTTTTTGAAGATACAATACAAGAGAATCAAGTAACATTTTCAGTTTTTATTAAGCAAAAAAATAGAAGAATAAAACTTGTTGGTTCATGGGATTTTAGACTAAAAGAAATTCCAAAACCGATCATTTGTTTAGGCTCAAATTGTACAAATGGATTTTTATTATATGAAAATCTTCAAAAAGCCAGCGCACTTTTTGCTAATTTCCAACTTAACCAAACTAGTTGTGGCCTTGATTTCAGAATAAAAGAATTCAAAGTTAAACATATCAAAACAAATGGAGACAGCATGGTTTTTGAATGTACTAACCAAATATTGAACAAAGAGATAAAAGAATCATTCAAAAATGCCGAAGATGGTGATACAATATTGATTTATGATATCATTATTTTAGGTCCATCTCGCATAGAAAAAAGTGATCATGAATTATTATTTGTCTTAAAAAAAATATAAACAAAAGCTTCGTAGAAGCGACACTATTATAACTTAAGGCTAACTTTAACTAAAGCCTCATCGAGGCGAAACAATCCTATTATGCGGAGAATAAACTCAACAATCTCCGCATTTTTTGCGGATAAAACTATTTGAAAATCTCTAAAAATTGGGAAGCTCATCAAATACAAAAATAAAAAATAATCACCAACAATTAAAGCGGACGCTTTATTAAGTAAAGTCCAAGCGGACGCTTGAACTAGCTTTGCCAATTGCCAGCAGCCAGTGGCCAGCAAGCAAAAGCCCTTTTTTCAAAAAAATATCCACAATTAGCAGTTTAATTTTATTATGTGAGAAAAATAAAATTAATTGCGGACATGGAAAATTTTGTGGTTTCTGCCCGTAAATATCGTCCGGCAAGTTTTGATACTGTAATTGGCCAAGGTCATGTGGTACAAACGTTAAAAAATGCCATCAAAAACAAACATTTAGCACATGCATTTTTGTTTTGTGGACCTCGTGGTGTTGGCAAAACTACGTCTGCTAGGTTACTAGCAAAAACTATAAATTGTACCAACTTAACTCCTGAATTAGAAGCTTGTAACAATTGCGATAGTTGCAATGCGTTTAACAATAATGCCTCTTTTAATATATATGAATTAGATGCTGCCAGCAATAACTCTGTGGATGACATCAGGGCTTTGGTTGATCAAGTTCGTTATGCGCCACAAGGTGCAACTTATAAAATATACATCATTGATGAGGTTCACATGTTGAGTGCAAATGCCTTCAACGCATTTTTGAAAACCTTAGAAGAACCGCCTCCATATGCTAAATTCATATTGGCAACTACCGAAAAACATAAAATTTTGCCAACCATTATTTCTCGTTGTCAGGTTTTTGATTTTCACAGAATAAAAATTGAAGATGCCGTAAAACAATTGCGTGAAATTTGCGATAAAGAAAACATCATTGCCGAAGATGATGCATTGCATATCATTGCCCAAAAAGCTGATGGTGCCATGCGCGATGCACTTTCTATTTTTGATAGAATTGTAAGTTTTAGCGGAAATAATATTAAGTACCAAGATGTTATTAATAACTTAAACATCCTTGATTACGATTATTATTTTAAAGCGGTAAATCTTTTGTTGAATGAAGATTTAGCAGGTTTACTTTTATTGTTCGATGATATATTAAACAATGGTTTTGATGCCCTTCATTTCATTGGTGGATTTAGCGAACATATTCGTAATTTAATGGTTTGCAAACACCCAGATACCGTTAGATTGTTAGAGGTTTCTCAAAGTGTTTCTATTAAGTTTTTAGAGCAAGCAAAATCGTGTAACACAGCTTTGATGTTAAATGCATTGAATTTATTAAATAAGTGCGAACTTGATTATAAATCATCGAAAAATGCAAGGCTGCACGTAGAATTATGCTTAATGAAATTAAGCCATATTCAATCATATATCAACTTACAAAACAGTAACGTTGACTTAAAAAAAAAATAGTTGATTTTTCTGATTCTGCTACTGAAACAAAACCAGCAGCTCCGATAAATACTGATAGCACTTCATTGGTAACGCCATTAAATACAGATGCTAACACAAATATATCTGCGCCAATTTCAGATATCCTAACCATAGTTCAGGAGCCAAAACCTGTGGTAACTCCATTACCACCCATGCCCAAAATTGGTGGAATGTTTGGAAAAAAAGAAGTAAATACCATAGACAAAATAAAGGAAGAAATAGAAGAGAGAAAAAGGACAGAAGCAACAGAAATTAGTATTAAAAATACTGATGATTCTGTTTCTGAAACTGTAGTAGTAAATCAGAATGAAGTTTATACTGAAACCGATTTAAACAATGCATGGATTGCATTTATAGTTCAACTTGATAAAGCTAGTTTAAGCTTTATGAAAGACCGCAAACTAGTCATTCACGAGAACGATAAAATAAGTGTAATTTTTGCCAGTAATCACGAAAGAACTTTGTGCGATGACCAGCGTTTAAATGCGTTGCAGTTTTTTAGAATTAATTTAAAAAAAACACAAATAAACTTGGATTTTGAAGTAGATAATACGTTAATACCAGAAACAAAATCGCTTTCGGTAGAAGATAAATTTAACAAAATGGTGGAACTAAATCCAGATTTAGCTACGTTAAGACAATTGCTAGAATTGGAAATTGAATACTAACGGATTTGTGATTTTTGATTTCTTTTGACGCAGAATGAATCAAAGATTTCAAAGAAAAAAATATTTAAAAAGTAAAATTCAACTTTCTAAAATGAAGGACATCTTAATTTCAAAGGACTAGTTCTTGAGCCTCCAGAACCTTTTACATGGTTTTTACTTTCTTTGAATTTATATACACATCCCACAAATAATACGGTAAAATTATCATGTTCATTTCTGTTTTTATAATCATTATACATATCTAAAAAATATCCCTGTGATAAATGATAACTTAATCCTAATTGAGTATCTATGTGCTTATTAACTGTGTGTTTGTATAGAATTTGAGCTTTAAAAGTCAAAAAATCTTGATTGAATTTTATACCTGGAGCTTTAGTTGTTTGATAAAAATATGGCTCATTTTGTGTATATACTCTTCCATAAAAATAACCATTAGAACCGCCAACTCCTATTCCAATATGTGAACGTGAACCAATTTTTGTTTCGTTCATTAATACCAAACCAATACCATTGGTTTGTGTATAATAGTTTGCATTTAATTTTGTAAAATCTATACTTTGTTTAAAAAAAACCGTATTTGCTTCAATTGAAACAGAAAGACCTTTGTGAAAATAATATCTAAAACCAAAGTCTGCATATGCACTATGTGTTGGTGGATTGTCAAAATTAGTGTTTACAGGAATTCCCGCATTACCGTAAATTGCAAAATTACTCTGGGCTTTCATGCTGAAAACCACCAATTGAAGAATTAAAAGTATTATAAAATTTTTCATATATTTATACAAGTATACATAATTTTTGTTTTTAAAATAGATAGTTGATATTTTTTATTTTTTTTATGATTTAAAGTCAATTTTGAAATTAAAAAAAAGAATTGACTTTTAATTTATCTTAGTTTTTAATTCAAAAAAATAAGTGATTTCAACGCTTATAATAAAACTCCTAATAACTTATTTAAGCAATTTCATTGGAATTTTTAATTCCGTTTGTCCTTCTGCATAATTAGTTATTTCGTAAGGATTATAGGTAAAAATCAAAGTATCGTTAAGTAAACCAAAATTACTATTTAAATTAAATTCATTTTTTTCAAACCAATATCCTTGATCGTTAATTGGTTTATTTGCATCAATATTTTTAAGTTTATAAAATTGTTGTTTTGCAATTTCTTGTAATTTTAAAGTATCACTTACAAAATCATTAACCGACAAAAGCTTACCACTTTCTGCATTAAACACATAATATAATGTAGAATAATTACCATGTACACCGCCAGTATATGCATAATTTTCGTTTTTTAGTGTTACATGTTTAGTATTGTGAAACGCAACAGTAAATTTATAAATATAATTATAAGTGAGAGGAAAATCAACTTCGTTAAAATCTGAAAAGTCTCGTAAATAATCTTGATAAAAACTGTCTGATTCGGCTTTAACTAATTTTTTTAAATCGGTTATATTATTTTTATGTTCAAAAAATGTTTGACCTATAAAAGCATTTATTGAATCTATTAATTGTTGGCTACCATCCTCAAAAACAGGAACACAAGCCTCGTAAGTAAAGCTGCGCGTACTATCACCTTCAATTGGGTATTTTATGTTATAAATTTTAAAATCACTAAATTTAAGTTCCTTGGGTTTTGGATTACAAGCTACAACCAAAACTAAAATGGCAATTGAAAATACCGAATTAAACTTTAGTTTCATTGTAATTTTTTTTGATGGTTTCTAGTGCTAAATGATTAACGGGGACTAAAGGCAAACGAACAATATTTTCACATATTCCCATTTGGTTTAAAAGCGCTTTTATTCCACCCGGATTTCCATCTAAATAAATAGATTTCATAACATTATACAACTCAAAATGTAAAGTTCGCGCAATTACAAAATCATTGTTTAAGGCAGCACGCACCATATTTGAAAACTTTTGCGGATAGGCTTGTCCTATAACAGAAATTACACCTGTCATTCCCATAGAAATAAAAGGAACTGTCAAATTATCATCGCCACTAATTACCGAAAAACCAGCAGGAGATTGATGAATTAAATCCATAAATTGTTCTGAATTTCCACTTGCTTCTTTTACTGCTATAAATTTGCTGTTAGCATTTGCTAATCGCAAAGTTGTATCGGCAGTCATGTTACTTCCAGTTCGTCCTGGAACATTATATAAAATAATTGGCTTTACACTTGCTTCTGCCACTTGCATAAAATGCTGAAAAATTCCTTCTTGATTGGGTTTATTGTAATACGGACTTACAGAAAGTATGGCATCATAACCTGTAAAATCAAAAGCT
Source organism: uncultured Bacteroidota bacterium (assembly GCA_903901345.1). GTDB lineage: Bacteria > Bacteroidota > Bacteroidia > UKL13-3 > UKL13-3 > JAAFJM01. The sequence goes on from CAIUQQ010000248.1 coordinate 10,807, forward strand.
TTAATATAATCAACTAATTCAGCGGTATAATTACCGCCAAGACCAGCTACACATTGAACTCGGCCTTTTACTTGCTGTTGAATAAATTGATAAACTTGCTTTTTTTCGACCTTATTTAAAGTTACACTTTCGCCAGTAGTTCCTAATGCAACTACATATTCTACACCACCATTAATAACATGTTCTATTAAATTTGATAATGCATCAAAATCAATAGAAAAATCTTTTTTAAATGGTGTAACTAAAGCTAATCCTGTACCTTTCATTTTGTATTTTGTAAATTATTTGTGAGCTATTAAATAAATATCCCAAGTTTTATCCAAATTATCTTTTGTTAAAAAGAAATCTTTTGAAGTAATGGTAAGCGTATTGTTATTAGTTTCTTTCAAGTTTTTACGCATTAAACTTGTTAAAAAATTATAAGGAGCAATCAACCAATTTGCAGGAACTAATTTGTGCAAACCTAAAGGATCAAACATTAATATACGTTTTGCCCATTTTGAATTATCGTCATAGTATTTATTAACTATTTCATTGCCCTGCAATCCTTGCAATTCTATACTTGAAAAAACACTTGCAGCTTCTTTTTGCATTTCATCAAAAGTGTATTCAAAAACATGAAAAGGATTACGCGCAATGCTCATTTTTATATTTGGAGTAGTACAAATAAAAATTCCTCCTGGCTTTAATACACGTTTTACGTCTTCCATAAAAGCTTTGCGAAGCTCAATATGTTCAATAAATTGAAATGCAGTAATCACATCCATACTTTCATCTTCCAAAGGAATTGGCGGAACTTTTCCCGCTTTAAAAGTCAAATTTGTTTTGTTAGCGTGTTTCGCTCTTGCTTCGGCAATAGTAATTTCACTGTAATCCACACCAACTGTCGACTTAGTAAAATCAGCTAAAAACTGAGTTCCATATCCATCGGCACATCCAATATCGGCAGTAACTTTATCTGTTATGTATGGTTTAGCAAATTCATAAGCATAAAAACACCTTTGAACAGTTACATTATTACTTTCCTCAAAACTAGGTCTTTCTCTATCAAACATTCAATTTTAATTATTTTTTGAAGGAGCGAATATAATTATTTTATTTAAAATTTGGGGGTCAATTAAAGATGTTACTTTTTAATAAGAAAACCACTGCAATTGAAGTAAATTTACTTAAAAATGATTTTAATTTTTTTAGCAAATTGCAATACATTAAAACCACGCTCAATCCTTCTAAAAAATTGAGAAAATTGAATAAATAAAATGGAATTACTTCCTAAAGTTTCGTTAATTCTTTTTTGATTTTAATCATTGCAAGCAGTTTCAATATAAAAAGTGCTTTTTAAAATCAAATAAAAAAATACTTTCGCATATAATTATTTATTAAAAACCTGAATTATGACAAATATTTCAATCGTAAATAAGATTTTGGAAAGTGCTTCATCTGCACACCAAAACCTTACCCCAGCTGAGTTAGTTAGCCATGCTATTATTAATGGCGAAGGCTTATTAACAGACACTGGTGCTTTAATGGCCGATACCGGTGAATTTACGGGCCGTTCGCCTAAAGACAAATTTTGTGTGGTGGATGCTAAAACTGAAAACACAGTTTGGTGGGGCGATGTTAACAATCGTTTTGAAAGCGATAAATTTGAAAAATTAATGAACAAAGTAATTGCTCATTATGCTGGTAAAAAAGTTTACATGCGTCATGCTTATGCATGTGCTGACCCTCGTTACAGACTGAATTTAACTGTAGTAAACGAAACTGCTTACCACAATTTATTTTGCAATAACTTATTCCTTCGTCCTGAAGCTAGCGAATTAGCTAATTTTGGAACTGAATGGTTAATTTTAAATGCGCCAAGCTTTAAAGCAATTGCCGCTGAAGATGGAACACGTCAACATAACTTCTCTATCATTGATTTTTCAAGAAAAATTATTTTAGTTGGTGGTAGCGGTTACACAGGCGAAATGAAAAAAGGTATTTTCACTGTGCTAAACTATGTATTACCCCAAGAACGTAATACTTTATCAATGCATTGCTCTGCAAACATTGGTAAAAATGGCGATACTGCTGTATTCTTTGGTTTATCGGGAACAGGAAAAACTACTTTAAGTGCCGATCCAGAACGTAAGTTAATTGGTGACGATGAGCACGGTTGGGCAGAAGATTCAGTGTTTAATTTTGAAGGTGGTTGCTACGCAAAATGTGTAGACTTAACCAAAGAAAAAGAGCCTCAAATTTTTGATGCCATCCGTTTTGGTTCATTGGTAGAAAACACCCGTTTCATTCCTGGAACTTCAACTGTTGATTATACCAATATTTCAGTAACTGAAAATACACGTGCTGCTTATCCAATTAATTTAATTGATAATATAGCAGTTCCATCAATTGGAAAAACTCCAGAAAACATTTTCTTCTTAACAGCAGATGCTTTTGGTGTATTGCCTCCAATTTCTAAATTAAATGTAGGCCAAGCCATGTACAGTTTCATTAGCGGTTATACTGCTAAAGTAGCTGGAACAGAAGCCGGAGTTACTGAGCCATCGGCTACTTTCTCTGCTTGTTTTGGTAAAGCATTTTTACCTTTACACCCAGGAAAATATGCAGAATTATTAGGAAAAAAATTAAAAGAAAATCCTAATGTAAACGTATGGTTAATTAACACAGGTTGGAGCGGTGGCGCTTATGGAACTGGTTCACGAATGAAATTATCATTGACACGTGCCATGATTACAGCTGCTTTAAACGGTGAATTAAACAATGTAGCGTTTGAACAACACCCAATATTTGGTTACCAAATGCCTACTTCTTGTCCTAATGTTCCAGCTGAAATATTAAACCCTCGTAATACTTGGGCTGATAAAGATGCTTACGATGCACAAGCTAATAAATTGGGAAATATGTTTGTTAAAAACTTTGAGCAATATGCTAGCGGTGTAAGCCAAGAAATTCTTGACGCAGCTCCAAAAGCTAGCCAAGCTAACTAAGGATTTTATTTCAACTAATATTTAAAAAAGCGACTCGAAAGGGTCGCTTTTTTTGTTTTTAATTTAGGTTATATAAAATATCCAATTCAAATTTTTATATTTGTTGTGCATTTATTATACATTTGTCAAATAAATAATTCAATAAACATGAAAGAAGATAAAATCAGAACAGATAATTTACTTCCTAAAAGAGGTTTCTTTACAGGAATTTCTTCTGTATTTAGTGTTTTTGGAGGTACTGCAGATTTTAATACTTCCAATACAGATGAAGAAGCAGATTACAAAGCAATAGCATCAGATTGGTCTATGATTGGAGAAGATTTTAAGAAAGTATTATTAGAAAAATAGGATGAGTAATAAACCATCAAAAATAAAATCTGAAGAGAGTCCTTCCGACATAAGTCCAGAAGTGGCAACAGTTATTAAAAACTTACCTGAAGATAAACAAAAAATAATAATACAAGCTTTAGTTACAAAGCAACATTATTCGGGTCCATTACCAGATGGAGAAACTATAAAAGTTTATAGTGAGGTTATTCCTAATGGTGGCGACCGTTTGATGAAAACAGTTGAAATACAACTTGAGCATAGAATACAAATAGAAAAAGAAGGTGTAAAAAGAACATTCAACCAAAGTTCAACTGGGCAGTGGATGGGCTTTGGAATTGCTATACTATTTGGATTAGCAGCATGGGATTTAGCAAAAAGCGGACATGATGTTACAGCTACAATAATTGGAGTGGTAGACTTAGTTGCACTTGTAACTGTTTTTATTACAGGTAA
>CAIUQQ010000249.1 GCA_903901345.1 uncultured Bacteroidota bacterium
ATTTACATGGTTCACCTACACGACAATATTTACAAAGTAGGTGCAACTTATGAATGGACTGATTTAACAGAAAACACTTCGGAACAAGGCAAAGCTTTTTTAATAGAAAAGCTCAATGATATTTTAAATTGTGAGTATGAAATCATCAATCATGAAGCAAATATTCGTCCTACAACCAAAGATAGAAAAGCCATAATTGGCGAACATCATGAACATAAAAATATGTTTATTTTAAACGGTTTAGGAACTAAAGGCGTCATGCACGCACCTTATTTAGCCAAACAGTTATTGGCTCATATTAACTTAGGAAATGAAATAGAAAAAGAAATAAATATTAAGCGATTTCACAAGTTAGTTGATGGTTGATAGTTGATAGACGATAGACCATAGACGATGGATCATAGACCATAGCAGACAGACAATAGACGATGGTTAATTGAAGTAGCGGGTTGATAGTTGATAGACCATAGACGATAGACGATAGACCATAGACGATGGATCATAGACCATAGCAGACATACAATAGACGATGGTTAATTGAAGTAGTAGGTTGATAGTTATTTTTCACGCGGTCGTTGAGCTTGTTGAAACGATTATATTTGGAAGAAAAATAAAAAACAATAGTCCCAACGGGACGGCCATACTGTAAAGGAAGAAAAAAATCTGTATAATCTGTAGCTATTTCAATTATAACATTTCTACTTTTTGAATCAATACACTGTTTGTAGTTTTAATTTTTAAAATATACAAACCTCGTTTTATTTTATTTGATTTGTTTAAAGCAAAACGATTGATACCAAAATCAACTTTCTCTTTTTGCTTAAACACTATTTTTTCTTCTGCAGATTGAAGTGTAATCTCAATTTTTTGATTCATGGTACTGTTTAAACAAACATGTAAGTTACTATCGGCTAATTGAACTGTTTGAATTAAACTATCATTGGTATAATAAGCCAATAACTGATGTGTTAATTTCATATCAGGAATTCCATATCCAATTAATTCATTGGCATGGTAATATTGATTGGCACTTAGATTCATAGCTTGCTTTATTTCAAAAGGAGTTTTCATTCTGTTTCCCTGTAACAAACAAGCGGCAGCGCCTGCTATTAAAGGCGTTGAATACGAAGTTCCATTTCCTTTTATAATTTTTCCATGGTCATTTATTAGTTCTACTGATTCACCTAATGTGGCTATTTCAGGTTTCACTTTATGGCGCTTTGCAAAGCCAATAGAAGTAAAGGCCGCAGCTTTTTTATCAATATTACAAGCACCAACAGTAATAACTTTTTCAGCATCGGCAGGCGTACAAATATATTCCCAAATTTTATTGCCTTCATTCCCGGCACTTACCACCACTAATATTCCATTATTTACAGCCATGTTAGCAGCTTGCGCAATGATGGTTTTGTTACCGCTAAATTCCTTCTTTTTATGTCCAAATACTTTGTCATCAAACTCGGTATAACCCAACGAAGATGTAATGATATCAACTCCTAAACTGTCGGCTATTTCAGCAGCTTTAGCCCAATAATATTCTTCTATTGGATATTCAGACAAATTATTTTCAGTATTAAATAAATGGTAATTGGCTTCGGGTGCTGAGCCTACATATTTATAAGGAACATTGGCAGCCATGCAGCTAACCACATTTAATCCATGTTCATCGCTATTGGTATAAATATCTTCATCGGCATTTACCAAATTGAAACTATTTTTAATATTGCTTTGGTTAAAAAATGTCAATTTATTTAAATTGTTAAAACCAGCATCAAACACTGCAATGTCAATTCCTTTACCATTTAAATTTTGTTGATGTAATTTTTGGGTATTGGTAATCAATATTTGCTCCGTTGCTTTTCCATAATACAAACTAGAATCAAATGTTCCGTTTTTATCAAACCTTTGTTCCAACAAATTAATCCTATCGGCTAAGTTTATATTTTCCGACTTTTCTTTTACTATGTCGTAACCTATTAATAAAATATCCTTGATGTCTTTATTATTTCTCAAACTATCAGCCAACCCCGCATTGGCCATAACTACCATGCCATTGAACCATTTTAGCGGATACAAATAATTACTTACAAATGGCAATACTGCTTGAATATTCTTTTCACTTACTGGTAAATCATGAAAGGAAATTGCTGGCAAATGAAACTTCATTCTTCTATAAAGGCATTTACGAGTAATGAAACTTTCAGGATTTAAAGTGGAAAAATTAGCAGTATCTTTTTGTTTAAAGGAAACAAAATAATAATTGCCTTGCGCATGTATTTGCAAAGCAAAAACAAGAAGAAAAAAGAATAAATAAAAACGATTTTTCATTGAAAAAAAATAAAAAAACTTGAACCACATAGGTACATAGAAAACATAAAATTACAAAATGCTTAATGTCATGGTGAGCTTGCCGAATCCATACACGACCCTTCGGCAGGCTCAGGGTGACTTTTGGTTCAGGATCAAAGTTATGTTCTATAAAAAATACATGTTGTCATTTTTAGAAAAATACCTATTGTCATGGAGCTTGCTGTTCTTGTCAGTCTGAGCTTGCCGAAAACCTTACACAACCCTTCGACAGGCTCAGGGTGACATTGGGTTTAGGGTGAAAGTTGTTATTTATGAATTCATATTTTATTGATTATTTTTGGATAATACTTTCAATAATTCTATATCACCATCAATCAACGCTTCCTTCTTTTTTCTTGACCAGCCTTTTAATTGTTTTTCTCTTAAAATTGCTTGGTTTATATCAATATATGATTCTTGGTAAACTAAAACAAATGGTCTTTTATTATATGTATATGAATTAATATCAAGCCCAGATTCGTGTTGACTTAATCTGATTTCCAAATTGTTTGTAACTCCAATATAAAATGAATCGTCTGAACATTTAAGTATATAAACAAAGTAAGTATCCATTCATTTTATAATTTAACAACTTACAATTCAAAAACCTGACCTTGTTCTGGCATTTCGGCTGTAATACCTACCAATGCCAAACGCTCATTCATTAAGTTCATTTGTGTTTCATCGCCATGAACTAAAAACACTTTATTACATCCATTTTGATTGGTTTGATAAATATAATTATAAATTTCATCGCCATCAGGATGCGAGCTAAATATATCAGTACTAGCTATTTTGGCCAAAACACGTTTGGTTCTATTTTTAATGCTAATAGTAGATTGTCCATTTAACAATCTGTGTCCAAAAGTTCCTTCCGCACAAAAGCCAGAAATCAAAATAGTAAAATATGGATTTTCAATATTATTACTCACATGCTCCTGAATTCTACCACCTTCCACCATGCCAGCTGCCGAAATAATCACACAAGGATCGCTGTAATACATTAAAGCTTCGTGGTGCCTCATATCTTCTAAATATTCAATGTCGTTATGTTCCAATAATGCACCAAATTCCTTTTGAAATTGCGCAGCTTCTGGATTTAAAAGCTCTGAATGTTTCTCGTAAACATGTGTACTTCTGATAGCCAAAGGACTATCGACAAATATTTTTATATGAGGAATTAATCCTTTGCGTTTTAGCTGATGTATGGTAAAAACAATGGATTGCGTTCGACCAACGCTGAATGCAGGAATGATTAATCGGCCTCTTATATCAATACAAGTTGTGGTAATATAATGCAACATTTCTTCCTCTGCCGATTGAGTAATCTTATGTTTTCGTCCGCCATAAGTACATTCAGTAACAAGGGTATCAATGCCAGTTAAAATAGTCGCATCGTTAATAAGTTTAGAATTACTTCTACCCAAATCACCAGTAAATCCTAATGTTTTAATCTTTCCGTTTTCCTCCACTTCCATTTTTACAGAAGCAGCTCCCAACAAATGTCCAGCTTCTATTAAAGTAATTTTTACTTCTTTGTTAATGGTAAATGATTCATTGAAATTAGCCAACACAAATTGGTTCACCGTATCTTTTACTTGCGATGATAAATACAAAGGTTTCGAAACATTTCCTCGTTTGGTTTTCTTAGCAGTTCCCAATGCTTTGCGATATTCCATTAACTGAATATTGGCACTGTCGTATAGCAAAAACTCTGTTAGCTCGGCAGTAGCAGGCGTGCAAATAATGCTTCCTTTAAAACCTTGATGAACCAAACTGGGTAAATTTCCAGAATGGTCAATGTGTGCATGCGTTAAAATAACAGCATCAATATCGGCAGGGTTAAACGGAAAAATGTCTTCTTTATAAGTTGGATTGCGTTTCAATTCGTAATCCATTCCGCAATCAATAAGTATGTTATAACCGCTTTGTAAAGTAACAAGGTGCATGCTTCCCGTAACTTGTCGGGCGGCACCTAAAAAGGTAATTTTCATTAATAATATTAGTTCTTAGTTTTAAGTACAAAGTACTTAGTTGTTTGGTTGCAATTAAATAATAAAAAATGGTTTTTTTGTTATTCAATTTTATAACAAGTAACAAACAAAAATACAAAATGGTTTTCCTTTAAAAATAAATCTACATAAACTATTTATTCTATAGCTAAAAACACTAATTTCGAACCTTGTAATCATGATAAAATAATGGAAACTCAAATACCAGCAAGTGAATTAATTTTAAATAGCGATGGCTCTATTTATCATTTACATTTAATGCCCGAAGACATTGCAAATACCATCATTTTAGTTGGTGATCAAGACAGGGTGCATGAAGTAAGTAAGTACTTTGACAAAGTTGAAATCAAAAAACATAAAAGAGAATTTTTTACGCATACTGGTTATGTTGGAACTAAACGAGTTTCAGTATTAAGCACTGGAATTGGCACCGACAATATTGACATTTGTATGAATGAATTAGATGCCTTGGTGAATGTGGATTTAACAACCCGCGAAATCAAAAAAAATCATACTGCTTTGAAAATCATTCGCATTGGAACTTCAGGTTCTTTGCAATCAAATATTCCTGTTGATTCGGTAGTAATTAGTGAGCAAGGGCTTGGCCTTGACAGCGTAATGCATTTTTATAACAGAAAAGGAAATGTTGAATTGGAACATTCAATCAAAGAACAATTGGGTTATGAATTTTTGTATCCATATATTGAAAATGGAAGCACTGATTTAATCAATCAACTGAATCCAAATTATATCAAAGGAATTACTGCTACGTGTTGTGGATTTTATGCGCCACAAGGAAGATTTTTGAAAGCAAAAGGAATCAGTGTTGATTTGATTAACAAACTAACTAATTTAAATGTTGGTGGCAAAAAAGTAACTAACTTTGAAATGGAAACCGCTGCTATTTATGGCTTGGCAAGTGTTTTAGGCCATCAAGCAATTTCAGTAAATTGCATTGTGGCCAATAGAATTGACAATATTTTTAGCAAAAATCCAGCTAAAATAATTGATGATACCATTAAAGATGTATTGGCTTCATTGTAATTTTGAATATTGCCCTTCGACTTCGCTCAGGGTGACAGAGAAAGTTTCAATGAAAAACATTTCGACAAGCTCAATGTCCGCGGTCGTTGAGCTTGTCGAAACGAATTAAGGAATAAAAAAAATATGATTTCCAAATCACTAATTATAACAATTTTTACACTGTTTGTCTTTTATAAATCACAAGCGCAGCGAATAGTTTGGTGCAACGTAGCCATTGTTCCTAGCGATAGTTTATTGATAAAAAAACAACCGAATTTATTTACTTGGGACACGTTGTCATTCACCAGATATGAACCAAAATCGAATAGTATTATTACTTACAAATATTGTAATCAAACCAAACATGATACTTGCAAACAATATGGCAATAAGAAAAATTTATATTTAACTCAAAAACCAAACAATGACTTTGAATGTGTGTTGATTAATGTTAGAGACGACAATACTGAAATTATTAATTCTATTATGATTTATGGAGAATTGAAAAAATACATGAAGTTAAATTCGAAGAGTAAAATGCGAAATTCGAAAAAAATTTCACGTTGATTTTACAAAAAAAAATGCAAAATAATTTCTGTGTAATCTGTGAAATCTGTGGCTAAAAGTTGTTAGTAGTGAGACACAACAACGACTATAAAAATGACGTCATTGCGAGTGAAACGTGGCAATCCCAAACCAACAAAGAGATTGCTTTGTGCCTCACAATGACGAGTAAAACAAAAAAAAATCTGCGGAAATCAGTGAAATCTGCGGGCAAAAAGTTGTTGGCCTGGATACCGACAGCTATCGGTAACAACAACGGCAAGAAAAAAGCAAAAAAGGTTCCCGCTGATTTCGCTGATAAGCGCATAAAAACAAAATAAAATATTTGTGTAATCTGTGAAATCTGTGGCAAAAAAACTATAAAATTATGAAATACATTTATTCAATAACCATCTTATTTTTGTTTTCTTGCGCTTCGGGCAATGAAGACGAGGTAAAAGCATTGCTCAGCACCAAACTAAAAAACTGCAATAAGGTAATCATTGAAGCATATCAAAACCGCGATACGTTTAAAACTTTTACGCAAGATAAAACTACCATTATTACTTTTATGGAGTTAATGAATGGCCGACAAGATAAAAAACTGGGATGTACGCCAAAAGGTAGATTAGTGTTTATGCAAAATGATTCCATTTTATTTTCGGCTACCACATCTAGTAATTGTACCCAATACAAGTTAAACGGAAAAACTTATCAAACCCGCATGACACTTAGAGCAGGCTTGCTGATAGAAGAAGTTACAGAACGACTAATTAAGGAAAGAAAAAAATGAAAATTTACGGAATAAAAAGCTGCGATACCATGAAAAAAGCTTTTACGTGGTTAAACAATCATGGTATTGAATACACGTTCTTTGATTACAAAAAAGAAATATTATTAGAAGACAATTTCAATTATTGGCTTTCTAAATTACCATTAGAACAAATTGTAAATAAGCAAGGAACTACTTATAAAAAATTAACTGACGAAGAAAAAGTTGCTATTTTAAATCTTGATACAGCCTTCGAAATTATCAAAGAAAATACTTCGGTTATAAAACGTCCGTTGATAGAAATAAATAACAAAGTTTATGTTGGATTCAATGAAACAAACTGGACTGAAATTTTCAAGTAAAAAATACTAATATTGCTTTTAATAAATAACCACATAGATACATAAAAAGCATCAGTTTTCGCTATGTTATCTATGTTTCTATGTGGTTCAAAAATTAAATAAAATGACAAATTATACTATCGAAAATATTGCTTCAATTATCAATGGTACTATGCTTTTAAAAAGTAATGGAAATGATAAAATTGCGCATTTACTTTTTGATACTCGTAAAATAATATTTGCCGAAACAAGTTTGTTTTTTGCTTTAAAAAGCAATAAAAATAATGGACATAAATACCTAAACGATGCCTATGATGCAGGCATTAGAAACTTTATTGTTAGTGAAACAATTGATGTTTCAAACTTTTCAAATGCAAATATTATATTAGTTGAAAACACACAGAATGCGTTACAACAATTAAGTACGCATAACCGGAATTTATTTCATATTCCTGTTATAGGAATTACGGGTAGCAATGGAAAAACAATTGTAAAAGAATGGCTTTATCAATTGCTGAATCATCAGGTAAACATTTGTAAAAATCCTAAAAGTTATAACTCGCAAGTAGGAGTTCCATTAAGCGTTTGGCAATTAAATAATCAACATCAATTAGGGATTTTTGAAGCTGGAATTTCAGAACCGAACGAAATGCAAACACTTGCTCAAATCATTCATCCAAGCATTGGATTGTTTAATTATTTGGGCCATGCGCATAGCGAAGGTTTTGCAAACGATGATGTAAAATTAAATGAAAAACTGCAGTTGTTTACAAATGTAAAAGAGCTTGTATACTGTGTTGATCAGGCAGCTGTAAAAATTGCCATTAACCATTTGGCTTCGCAACATCCTATCAATTTGTTTTCTTGGAGTAAACAAGGTGAAAAGGCACATTTCCAATTTACTGTTTACGTACAAAAAAACTTTAGTGAAATAACATATAATCAATACAAAATAATTATTCCATTTACCGATGAAGCCAGTATTTGGAATGCTTGTAGCTGTTTGGCATTGGTTTTAATGGTTCATGATTTACAATTGTTTTCTTTGAATTTAGATGCGGTTTTAGGTGAATTTAAAAATCTACAGGCTGTTGAAATGCGTTTGCAATTAAAGGAAGCCAACAACAATTGTATTGTTATCAACGATAGTTATAGCAACGATATTGACAGTTTGAAAATTGCTTTGAACTTTTTATTGCATCAAGGAAATGGATTGAATAAAACGTTGATTATTTCCGATATTTTCCAAAGTGGTTTAATCGATTTAGATTTATGTACTCAAATAAATGAGTTGATAAAAGCCAATCAAATTACCAAGCTAATTAGCATCGGAAATATGTTTGAAAAGCATAAAGACTTATTTCAAGTAAACACCCTATTTTACCATAACACCCAAGATTTTATTGATGCTTTCAGTAGTTTGACATTTGAAAATGAAATCATTTTACTGAAAGGTGCAAGGCAATTTGAGTTTGAAAAAATAAATGCATTATTAGAAAAAAGAGTGCATGAAACGGTGTTTGAAATCAACCTAAATGCATTGACCAATAACTTCAATGTTTACCGAAAATTAGTTGAACCTAAAACCAAAATAATGGCCATGGTGAAAGCTTTTAGTTACGGAACTGGAAGTTATGAAATAGCAAAAACATTGGCATTTAATCAAGTTGATTATTTTGCAGTGGCATATGCCGATGAAGGTGTGGTGCTACGCAAGGCAGGAATAAAAACACCTATTATGGTGATGAATCCTGAAAAATCGAGCTTTGATTTGATTTTAAAATATAACCTCGAACCAGCCATTTACAATTTAAGTATTTTAAATGATTTAATAAAAGCCATCAACGGACAAGAAATTGGAATTCATATAGAACTAGATTCTGGTATGAAACGCTTAGGTTTTGATGAACCTCAATTGCAAGATTTATTGTTGGTTTTATCACAAAATAGTCACATACAAATAAAAAGTATTTTATCACATTTGGCAGCAAGTGAAGCGCATGAACACGATTCCTTTACTCAAAATCAAATTGCCAAATTTGATGCATTTTCTCAAAAAATAACTGTTGAATTTCCTTATAAAATTCTTCGACATATTTTAAATAGCAGCGGTATTGTTCGGTTTAAAAATGCGCAGTTCGATATGGTACGTTTGGGAATTGGCTTGTATGGAATTGACCCGGCTTTGGATGTTCAAAAACAACTGCAAGCCATTGGAAATTTAAAAACAGTAATTTCACAAATCAGAAATATTAGTGTGGATGAAAGCATTGGTTATGGACGTAAAGGAACCGTTAATAAGCCTTCACGAATAGCCATTGTAGCCATTGGTTATGCCGATGGATTGGACAGAAAGTTAAGTAATGGAAATGGTTATATGTTGGTAAATGGAAAACAAGCGCCAATTATTGGCAGCATTTGTATGGACATGACCATGATAGATGTTACAGAAATTATTTGCCAAGAAGGCGATGAAGTAATTGTATTTGGTGGTGAGTTAAGTATTGAAATTATTGCTGAAAAATTAGGAACCATTCCTTATGAAATTTTGACTTCCATTTCTCAAAGAGTAAAACGTGTTTATTACGCAGAATAAACCATGAATTTACCCGAAATTACTCATCAAAATATTGCGCAGCATTTAAACAAAGAAGCCATTATTCATGAAACCATTGCGCAAATTCAAAAAGATTTTGGAATGTATAGCATTGAAATAAATTTTGATGGAAATATAGAAACTGCCTATGAACAATTGATGAATAAACTTGGTGCTGAAATCACAAACTTATTGGCAATGGATAAAAACAAACTGCAATCTATTTTATACCGAATTGACCTTTCAGAAATTGCTATCAAAAAAGCCCTTCAACTTCGCTCAGGGACCGATATAGCAGAGAATATAGAAAAAGTGATTGCGCATGAAATCATTGTGCGTGAATTGAAGAAAGTATTAACAAGGAATTATTTTAAAAATATAGGGTAAAAATTCAACTCAAAAATCTATTTTCGTTTCTTTATAAATCTCTAATTATCTATATGAATATTAAACATTACTTACTATTAAGCACTGCATTTTGCACTTTAAATGTGATGGCACAAAAGCCAAAAATGGAACAAAAAAAACCTACATCTACCAAACCACCAATTGATAAATCAACCATGGATTTTGGTGTAAAACCCACTGAAGATTTTTATAGATATGCCAATGGAACTTGGTTAAAAGAAAATCCTGTTCCTAGCACTGAAAGCCGTTGGGGAAACTTTAATTTAGTGGCTGAAAGAAACAATTTGGTACTAAGAAACACATTAGAAAATTTAGCGAAAACACCACAAGTTCCTAATTCTATAGAAGATAAAATTGCTACATTTTATAAATTATATGTTGATACCAATAAACGTAAAAGTGATGGTGTTACAAGAACAGATTATTATTTAGGAAGAATTGCTGCCATTTCAAACACCAATGAAATGTTTGAATTAATTGCAGAAATGCACAGCAAAGGTTTTTCTGGTTTATTCAGATTTGGAGTTTCACAAGATGCAAAAAATAGTCAAGTTTATATTCCGCAATTATCACAAGGCGGATTGGGATTACCAGATAAAGATTTTTACTTTAAAACAGATGAGAAATCAACCAAAATAAGAAACGAATATTTAGTTTATATTGGTAAAATTTTTAAAGTGTATGGCAAAGATGAAGCCATGTAAAAAAGCAATGCTGATTTAGTTTTAAAAATGGAATCTGATATTGCTTCAGGAAGCATGAACAGACTAGAAAGACGTGATCCAATTAAACAATATAACAAATATAAACTTTCAGATTTTACAGCAGAAAACCCGAATTTACCTTTTTATATTTACATTTCTAAAACTGGAATTATTAGCTTCGATAGTTTAATAATTGGTCAACCTGCATTTTTTAAAAACATCAATACACTTGTTCAAAAATATAGTATTGAAGATTGGAAAACATATTTAAGTTGGGGTTTTATGAACAATACCGCTTCATTATTAACGCTAGAATTAGAGCAATTGAGATTTGGTTTTTATGCCACTGTTTTAAGTGGAACTAAAGAACAAAATCCATTATGGAAAAAAGCAATTGCTGCCACAAATGGTGGAGTTGGTGAAATGTTAGGGCAACTTTTTGTAAAAGAAACTTTTAGTCCAAACGCCAAACAACAAGTAAATACAATGGTTTCAAACATTTCTGATGCATTTGCAAATCGTTTGAAAAACTTAACATGGATGAGTAAAGAAACACAAGTAAAAGCAAATGCAAAATTGATAAGCATTACACGTAAATTTGGTTATCCCGATAAATGGACTGATTTTTCTACTTTAAAAATTACCAATAGTTCGTACTTTGAAAATTGCATTGCTGCCAATGAATTTGATTATAAAGACATGATTTCAAAAATGGGCAAACCAATTGATAAAAATGAATGGGGAATGTTACCTCAAACAGTCAATGCATATTACAATCCAATCAACAATGAAATTGTATTTCCCGCTGCCATTTTACAAGCTCCTTTCTTTGATGAAAATGCTGATGCAGCTTTAAATTATGGTGCAATTGGCGCAGTAATTGGTCATGAAATTACACATGGTTTTGATGACCAAGGAAGTAAATACGATGCCAACGGAAACTTAAATAGTTGGTGGACTGAAAACGACAGAAAACAATTTGATGCACGCACAAATGTGTTGGTGGAACAATTCAATAAATTTAAAGTAGCCGATAGTTTATATGTAAATGGAAAGCTAACTTTAGGTGAAAACATTGCTGATATTGGTGGATTAAGCATTGCATTTGATGCTTTTAAATTATACTTGAAACAATATCCAAAAGAGAATGTAACCAAAGACGGATTTACTCCTGAACAACGTTTTTTTATTGGCTTTGCACAACTTTGGAAAAACAATGCAAGACCAGAAGCCATGCGCCAATTGGTGCTAACCGATACGCATTCGCCAGGTGAGTTTAGGGTAAAAGGACCTTTAAGTAATATGCCTAATTTTTATAACGCATTTGACGTAAAAGAAGGTGACGAAATGTTTATCAATACAGAAAACAGAGCTGATATTTGGTAATTTTATTTTAAAAATAAAAACATAGAAAGGAGAAGTATAAAAACTTCTCCTTTTTTATTTCCAAATAATTAAGTTTTTATAAAGTAATTTTCATATACTTTTGTTTAATTAATATTTAAACCATGAAAAAATTATTTACCATTTTATTTGCATTGATATTTATTCAAAACAATCAAATCAATGCCAAACAAATCAATGCTTGCGATATGAGTTACCAATGCACTGAAGTGAAAAATGTATACAAAGTAACCGTTAAAGTTTATAGAGATTGTACAGGCGAAAACCTTTGTAGTGGCTGTTCAAATGCCATACCTAACGGAAATACAAATGGATGTACATTACTTAATGCAGGATTTACAACCGCCATTGCAGGAACAGAAAACCAATTTAAAGGTGTAATTTATGGAAGCTTTAATTTATTAGCAGTAACTACCGTTCCAAATGGATATGATGTAGTGCAACCACAAGCTTGTTTGAAACAAAATTCCATTTGTACTAATTGCAATACCAGAACAGCAGGAACTTATAGTCCAGGAATAGAAGTTTACACTTTTGAAGGTTTGGTTGATTTAAATATAGTTCCAGTTGCATGCTGCAATGTTGCACTTTCTATCAGTATCAATGGAAGAAACACTTCATTGACTAACATGGTGGCAGAAAATTATTACAATGAATGTATCATCAATAGATGTGTTTCTCCATGTAACTCATCTCCTTCATATACTTTTGATAATTATGCACTTGTTTGTGTAGGTGTTGACAATGTTTATTCTATTTCTGCCAATGATCCTGATGGAGATTCAATGAGTTATAAATTAGTTCCGTGCATGAAAGACAGAGGAGTTCCTGTTACTTATGTTGCGCCTTTTAGTGCAGTTTATCCATTTAATTACTTTGGTGCACCCAATGCAAATGCTGCATACCCAGCAGGATTTCATATTGACCCTATTGATGGGAATATTTATTTTAGACCAACTAATATTATGAATGCAAATTTTGTAGTAGAAATAACTCAATGGCAATTAATTAATGGTGTTATTACAAATGTTGGTGTAGTAAACAGAGATATTCAAATTCAAACAATCAGCTGTTTAAGTAATAAAATACCAGTAATAGCAGCATATAAAGATGGAGTAAAACAACCTAATTTCAACTTTTATGCGCAATTTGGTAAGCAGTTTTGTGTTGATTTCGTAGCAACAGATCAAGACAATTTTACCAATGTTCCTCCATTAATAGCTGATACTACCGACTTAAAATGGAACAATCCAGCTGTGTTTAATCCTGTATTGGCAAATGCTACTTTTACCAGAAATTATATATTAGCAAACAGAGGAATAGATGGCCCAAAAGCCGATAGTTTTAAATTCTGTTGGACACCTCCTGCTTCAGCCAAAAGAGCTCAACCATATTCATTTACAGTAACTGGAACCGATCGTTTTTGTCCAAATAAAGCTTTTGCAACAAGAGGAGTAAATATTACCGTTGGTGAATTTGCTTTAGCCACTACTAACATAGAGAATGAAAGTTTCAGCATGTATCCCAATCCTGCAAAAAACACTTTATTTATTAAAGCTAAAAATGGCTTCAATACACATTCAACTATTATAATTACTGATATTTTAGGAAAAGAAATTCAACAATTTACTGCAACAAATGCTGAAATGGAAATTGATATTAGCAAACTTTTAAATGGTGTATATTTTGTAAAACTGAGTGATGAAAAAGGAATATTTACTCAGAAGTTTATAAAAGAATAAACCTATAAAAAGTTTCTATTTTTTTAAAAATAAAAGCAGAAGTTATTATAGGTTTATTCTTTAAAAATACAATCATTATGAAACAGATATTATTCATTTTATTTGCTTTGATTTTCGTTGAAATCAATCAAATAAATGCCAAGCAAATCAATGCTTGCGATATGAGTTATCAATGCACTGATGTAAAAAATGTATATAAAGTAACTGTTAAAGTTTATAGAGATTGTACAGGCGAAAACCTTTGTAGTGGCTGTTCTAACAGCATTCCTAATGGGAGCACAAATGGCTGCACATTACAAAATGCAGGATTTACAACTGCCATTGCAGGGACAGAAAATGAATTTAAAGGAATAGTTTATGGTAGTTTCAATTTATCATCGGTTACAACAGTTTCAAACGGATACGATGTTTTACAATCTCAAATTTGCAATGATAGAAAATCAATTTGTACCAATTGTAACACCAGAACTGCAGGAACTTATAGTCCCGGAATAGAAGTATATACCTTTGAAGGATTAGTTGATTTAAATATTGTTCCCGTTGCATGCTGCAATGTTGCACTTTCTATCAGTATCAATGGAAGAAACACTTCGCTTACAACTATGTTGGCCGAAAATTTTTATTCAGAATGTATCATCAATAAATGCGTTTCCAATTGCAATTCATCGCCTACTTTTACAAATGATGCTTGCTTAGAAGTTTGTGCTGGAACTGATTGTATTTTCCCAGTTTCTGCTATCGATCCAGATGGTGATTCATTGAGTTATAAATTAGTTTCTAGTTTGAAAGACAGAGGTGTTGAAGTTACTTATATTGCACCTTATAGTGCAAAATATCCTTTTCCTTATTTTAGTGGTCCCGGATCTGAGTTTTTAGATCTAAGAATTAACCCTTTTACAGGAGAGATTTCATTTAGACCAATGGGTATTTTTGTAGCAAACATAGTTTTGGAAGTTACCCAATGGCAAAAAACAAATGGAGTTTATAAAAATGTAGGTGTGTTAAGTAGAGATATACAGTTTCAATCAAATTATTGTATAAACAACAGAGTTCCTAGAATTTTGGTGTATAAAAATGGAATAATACAAACTGGTTTAGCTTTTTATACAATTGCAGAAAAAGAATTTTGTATTGACATAGTAGCAACAGACCAATTTGATTTAACTACTAATCCACCAATTTTAGCCGATACAACAGATTTGAAATGGAACTATCCTGGTTCTTATAATCCAGTATTTGCTAGTGCTACTTTTACCAGAAATTATATATTAGCAAACAGGAGAACTGATGGTCCAAAAAACGATAGTTTTAAATTTTGCTGGACTCCACCATTTTCAGCCATCAGAACGCAGCCACATTCATTTACTGTTACTGGTTCCGATCGTTTTTGCCCAATTAGGGCATTTGCAACAAGAGGTATAAATATTACTGTAGGTCAATTTCCGCTATCAACATCCAACATAGAAAATGAAAGTTTTAGTATTTATCCTAACCCTGCAAAAAACAGTTTTTTTATCAAAGCTAAAAATGGCTTCAATACGCTTTCAACTATAATCATTACTGATGTTTTAGGAAAAGAAATTTATCAATTTAATGCAGTAAATGCGGAATTGGAAATTGATATTAGTAAATTGATGAACGGAATTTACTTTGTGAAGTTAAGTGATGAAAAAGAAATATTTACTCAGAAATTTATAAAGGAATTTTAGGGCAACCTAATCTATTTCCGTTTGGATTTAAGTTTATATACAACGTTAAAGCATTGTAAGTATAACCATTGTTAGTAAGCTTTGATTTAGTTAATAAATTACCATGTAAATAATTAGATGCACTAAGTGTAAAAGTGTTTTCAAGGTAAATAGAAAAACTATTACTCAATCTAAAACCTAAATTATAACCAAAAACTCCGCCAAGTGCTAATTGAGAATCAGGCCTTGTTAGAACCAATGGGTCAATTTCAACCCCATTTCCAATGCTACTAAATGTTTTAAATACTTTTGTAGATGGATCAATTGAATATGCCCTAGATTTAAAGAAAATAAAACTTAAACCCAATACCAGATTATGAGTGAATTTAAGTTTATTAGAATACAAATCAGAATTACCATTTAAACTTCTTTGGTAAACAACTGCAAATTCGTTTATTTTAGCATTTATGGCTTGCATATTACTAGTTTTAAATGACCATAATTCAGTATTCAAATACCTAATTCCAATTTCGTTTTTGTTATCTAAAGCTTTATAAAATTGAATATTCAATCCAAGATTGGCTTCACTTTTATCATAAGTACTGAATGAAATTTTATCGTCCATTTGAGAACCCCAATAGATGCTTTCACCTAATCCACCACCAACTCTTAGCCCATTAGATACTTGAGATTTTGATATCAATGAAGTAATAAATAA
>CAIUQQ010000250.1 GCA_903901345.1 uncultured Bacteroidota bacterium
CATGAAATTAAAGCCAGAAAATGCCAAGTCAAAAGTACTTTTAATGAGGCATTACGACAGCATGATTCAAAACGAAGATGCCATTCCTGACCCTTATTATGGCAACGAGAATGACTTTGAAAAAGTACATCATTTGCTGAATGATTGCACCAAAAACTTACTCAAGGAATTAATAGGATAATATTATTTAGTCAGTAAAATAATCTTTCACCAATTTTGCTTTGGCTGCGCCAATTATATCACTGAGTAAATCCATGTTTGCTTCTTGAATTTTCTTTACTGATTTCAATTCTTTTAGCAGCATTCTAGCAGTTTCTGGTCCAATTCCTTTGATGTTTTCTAATTCAGTTACAAAAGTATTTTTACTACGCCTATTTCTGTGGTTTGTAATGCCAAAGCGGTGTGCTTCATCCCGCAGTTGTTGAATGATTTTTAAAGTCTCCGATTTTTTATCAATATACAAAGGAAATTCATCGTTTGGATAATACAATTCTTCCAATCGTTTGGCTATGCCAATAACAGGAATTTCCCCATATAAATTAAGCTTTCGCAGGCTTGCTATTGCAGAGCTTAATTGGCCTTTTCCGCCATCTATAATAATTAAATTAGGCAATGGTTCGTTTTCTTCTAACAAGCGCTTATAACGCCTAAAAACTACTTCTTCCATGGTGGCAAAATCGTTAGGACCTTCAACCGTTTTTACATTAAAAATTCGGTAATCTTTTTTACTCGGTTTTGCATCTTTAAAAACCACACATGCCGAAACTGGATTGGTTCCGTTTAAGTTTGAATTATCAAAACATTCAATATAATGCGGAAGTTCTGTTAAACGCAAATCGTTTTTCATTTGCGTAAGCACCCTATCTACTTTTAGTTCAGGATTTACCGCTTCGTATTTGGCTAATTTATCTTTCTTGTAATACAAGGCATTTTTCAAAGAAAGATCCAATAATTTCTTTCTATCGCCCACTTTTGGAACAGTAATGGTAATGCGTTCATCGCTCCAATCTAACTCAAAAGGAACAATAATTTCCTTGCTGGTACTGTGGTATTCATCGCGCACTTCGGCAATGGCCAAACTCAGTAATTCAGCATCTAATTCGTCCATTTTTTTCTTTACTTCAAAAGTTTGCGTTTGAATAATAATGCCATTCGAAACCTTTAAATAATTGATAAAAGCAAAACGTTCATCGCTTACAATGCTAAAAATATCTACATCGTTCATAATTCCACTAACAATAGTCGATTTACTTTGGTAATTATCTAACGAATCTAATTTCCGTTTATACCTAGCAGCTTCCTCAAATTTTAAATCGTTTGCGGCTAGCTGCATGTAGTTTTTCAAAACAGATTTTACTTCACCAATATTTCCTCGTAAAATACTCTTGATATTCTTAATATTCTGATGGTATTCTTCTTCGCTCACTAATCCTACGCAAGGTGCTTTGCAATTGCCAATATCATACTCTAAGCAAGTTTTAAATTTATGCGCACTGATATTTTTTTCGCTTAATTGAAAGTTACAATTTCTTAATGGGTAAATGCTTTTGATGAAATCCAAAATGGTGTACATCATGCCACCAGATGCATAAGGACCAAAATATTCGCTGCCATCTTTTATGTGCAATCGGGTAGAAAATATTCGTGGAAATCGTTCGTTTTTGATACAAATAAACGGGTAAGTTTTATCGTCTCTTAAATTGATATTATACTTGGGCAAAAACTTTTTTATCAAAGAATTTTCCAATAACAAAGCATCAATTTCTGTTTCAACTAAAGTAAATTGAAGGTCTACAATTCGGCTTACCATGATGGCCGTTTTGCGGTTTTCGTGTTGGTTTTTGTTAAAATAACTGCTTACACGTTTTTTTAAACTTTTGGCTTTGCCAATGTAAATTAAGGTTCCATCTTTATCAAAGTATTTATAAATACCAGGAGAGTCGGGTAAAGAAGCAATGATGGTTTTTAAATGTGGCGTATGCATTGAGAGGCAAAGGTAAATAAAATGTACAATGCTTTAACGGAATAAAATTTCAGATTTTGAATATAGAATCGATGCCTTCACTCCAAGTGATGGAATCAGTTTGTAAACTAAGCAGCATTTACCTGAGCTTTTGGAATTGTTTTTAACAAATCTTCTATTGCAATTTGTTCTTCTTCTAAATCAAAATCATCTTGCATACCCAACCAAAATTTAGCCGAAGTTCCAAAGTATGTTGATATTCTTAATGCGGTATCAGCGGTAATCCTTCTTTTGCCTTTTACAATTTGAGAAATACGAGTTTGAGGAATACAGATGTCTTTTGCTAATTGATACTGTGAAATAGCCAACGGTTTTAAAAATTCTTCCAAAAGCACTTCGCCTGGATGTATGTTTTTTAACTTTTTCATATTAATTTAGCATATTTGTAAAGCATAATTATGCTTTTACTAACTTCCTTTTTGCTTTAATAATTTTACGTTCTTTTAAAAACTTACTAAACTCCAATTCTTCTTTTTGTGTCAGTATTTTTTTTACAAAAACAACGTCTTTTTCATCTAATTTTTTTAAATCAATCATAGTTCAAATTCTTTAAAATATTGTTTTACCAAAAATAACGACTCTTTTTTATCTATAAACATTCGATTTCTTCCAAATAGTTTAGCCCCTAATGAAATTTGATAGTGTTCAATTAATTGTGTTTTAGCTATAAAAGAAACAATTCCATCATAACCTAATTCAAACGAATACTTGCAAACAAATGCAACTAAATTGCCAGCTACTCCTAAATATAATTTCTTGTGACCTTTGTTAAATTTTGCAGCTTCAATTAAATCCATAAATATATGATCGCCTTTATCTGTTAAGCAAACTAAGCCTTGAATTATATTAGGGTTTTCAACGGTATTTATTTTGTATATTCTCTTTGAATTATCAACCAACTCTAGGTGCCAATCAAAATTCCAATCTTTATTATTTATTTGTTTTTTATCTTTTAAAGATAGAAGGGTTATTTCAGTTTGAAAAACTTCGCCTGATATAGCATTTTCAATAGAATTTGTGATTTTATCAACTTCAAATTCTAAAAAAACCTCTCCCTTTTTTTTCATATTTCAAATATAAGTAAATGGAATAAATTTTTAAGGAAAATTTATTCAAGAATTATCCATCAAAAAAGCCTTGAATTTCTTCAAGGCTTTTAGGCAAAACATTAAAAATACATCAACTAATTATTTACTTCAAACATTATTGGCAAAACCAATTTCAAGGCTACTTTTCTATTATTTTGTTCTCCAGCTTTCCATTTTGGCATTTCTTTTATTACCCTCATTGCTTCTTCATCGCAGCCAAAACCCACTTTCCCCAAAACTTCTACGTCACTCACTTCTCCATTTTTATTTATAATAAATGATAAAGTTACTTTTCCTTGAACACCATTTTCTAACGCATTTTTTGGATATTTTATTTCTTTGGCCAAATAGTCGTATAAATCGCCATTAAATTCGGGCATTTGTTCTATAGTATTTCCATCAAATACTTCACCGGTTTCTCCACTTGGAATTGTACCTGTTCCTATTGGATTAAAATCAGGATTTGTTGGGCCAATGGGTAAATCTAAATCGTTTGTTCTGGCAACAGAATCAAATGAAATAGGTTTAGTATCTTGGTTTCTTTTCACTTCATAATTGTTGTTATTTCCAGCAGGTTTTGTTTGTGCTTTTTCTATTTCTTTAATCAATTCTTTGGGAGGCAAAATGTATTCTACAATTGTTATTGAATCGCTAATAGGAGGCTCCACCAAAGGATTTTTCACCAACACATCTCCATGTAATTTATTATAAATTATAGAAGTTAAAATAATTGCCATAGGCAACAAAAAAGTAATCAAAAAACTGCGGATTAAATTGTTGTTGTAATCGCTGCGCAATGCGTAAGCACCATATGCTTTGTTTCTGTTTTCAAACACTAACTCATCCAAGTTATTGTGCTTTGGTTTTAAAATGTTCATGATCGTTTTGGTTTAGATTTATTAGTAAGACACCAATAAAACGTGAACTGCACAAAACTATTTTGGTAATGACAGAAATTTTACAAAAAAGGAAAATAATTTTTTATTTTTATTCTGCTCTAAGTGCTTCAATAGGCTGAATTTTGGCTGCTTTTCTGGCGGGAAAGAATCCGGCTAAAAGTCCAGCAAATATTAATGCTGCCAATGCTTGTAACACCACGCTGAATTCAACATCTGGTTTTCTAAAATATTCGCTATCGGGAATGTATTTTTGTGCTAAAGCCAATAAACCAATTCCGAGCATCATACCTATATAACCAGAAAGGGCGGTTATAAAAACGCTTTCTTGAATAATTAATGATACAATACTGAACGGAGTTGCACCTAGTGCTTTTCTAATTCCAATTTCTTTGGTGCGTTCTTTCACTACAATCATCATAATATTACTCACACCAACTATGCCGGCTATTAAAGTACCAATTCCTATAATCCAAACAAAAATTCTGATGCCATTGATTAAGCCCATGATTCGTTTAAATTCTATTACGTTATTCCAAACAAAAACTGCTTTTTTATCAGCTGGATCAAAGTGATGTTTTTGAGCTAAAAGCGTATAAACTTCGTCTTTTATTATTTCACTTTTATCCATATCCGATTCAGGTAAAGTAAAAATTATTTGATCTAGTTTATTATCGTTTCCAAACACCCTTTGCGATGTGCTAATAGGAATATATGCCCTTCGGTTATCGTCTGGCCCGCCTGCATCTTTAAATATACCAACTACTTTAAACGGAATTCCGTTGATGTTGATGAGTTGATCAATTGGATCTTCTTCTTTAAAAAGTTCTTCCACTATTTGTTGTCCAATGGAACAAATTTTCCTACATTCTTTAATGTCTAAATCATTAATAAATCGGCCTTTTGTAATGACAATTTTCTCCGCAAAAATCATATCATAGTTACAACCTTTTGTGCTAAAACTTCCGTAACGGTTTTTATAATTATATTGGTTTACCTCCCAAAGTTGTAAGCGTGGCGAAAGGTGCTCAATGGTTTTTACACTTTTACCAATAGCTTCATAATCTTGATTAGTAAGTTTAATATCGCGGCCAGGTTGAATGCCATCGTAAGCCACAGAAGTACGGCCGTTATTGAACCAAACGCTATTCACAGCATCGTGCGAGAATTGAAATTTAACGCCATTTCCCAATCCATTTCCTGTTCCTAATAAAACAATGAGCATAAAAATTCCCCAAGCCACACTAAAACCTGTTAGGAAAGTGCGGAGCCTATTCTTCCGAATAGATGCAAATATTTCTTGCCATTTATCTATATCAAACATGTTTTTGAGTGCGAAATGCGAAATGCCAAAAATTCGAAATGTTTTGCACTTTGATAATTATTAAATCTATTTTTCATTTTTTTACTTTTCATTTTTCTTACTTCGCACTTTTGTCACTCCGCACTTCGCACTTTTTTTCTTTCACTTCGCATTTTTGGCATTCCGCACTCCGCATTTATTTCATTTATTTCGCACTTTTGTCACTCCGAACTTCGCATTTGTTTAAAGTATCAAACCATCCTTCAACCTTATCGTTCTATCAGTCATTTCAGCTATGTCGTGTTCGTGGGTAACTATTACCACAGTAATTCCACTTTTATTGATGTCTTTTAAAAGACTCATTACTTCGTAACTAGTTTGTGTATCGAGCGCACCTGTAGGTTCATCAGCCAATATCATTTTTGGTTTTGCTATTAATGCTCGGGCAATGGCAACGCGTTGTTTTTGTCCGCCACTCATTTCGTTTGGCATGTGGTTGGCCCAATCTTTTAAACCTACTTTATCCAAATATTCTAAAGCAATTGCATTGCGTTTTTTGCTACTTATATTTTGATAATAAAGCGGCAAAGCCACATTTTCCATGGCATTTTTAAACGAAATCAAATTGAAAGATTGAAACACAAAACCAATGTATTGATTGCGCAATTTAGCTGCTTTGGTTTCGTTCAAATGTTGAATTAAAGTTCCACCTAAGCGGTATTCACCAGCATCGTAATTGTCTAATATTCCTAAAATATTTAAAAGTGTTGACTTTCCACTTCCTGATGAACCCATGATAGAAACCATTTCGCCTTCATTTACCTTCATGTCAATGCCTTTTAGCACCATCATTTTATTGTCGCCAATGGTGTACGATTTTTGGATGTTTTTTAGTTCTATCATTTTGTTAATCGCCAAATATAAAGTTAAGACATTGATTGTTTTGTTTGTTTACACAAACGGATAATTTTCACAATAAAACAAAAATAAAGCCCACCAAAAATTGATTATTGTTTCCTCAAATTTTAAATCGTTAATTTGTTTCAAATAAAATATATGAAATCCAATACTTTAAAATTTATTTTTAACCTAATTGTTGTTACTTTTATTGCATGTAAAAAAGAAGCAACAACGGTTTTACCAATATCTCAACCTGATGGATTGCCTTTTGAAACACAAGAAGGTAAAAATACTTTTGGTTGTTTTTTGAATGATACTTTATGGTTGCCTTATAACTCTAACTATGTAGCTGCTCGAATTCAATATGATTCAATTTTATCAATCGGAAGTTATAATGTAGAAAGAAGCGAAGACATTGAATTTGTACTTAAAATACACAAAACGGGGTATTATGAAATGGGAGAAAATGGGTATTTTAAAATAAGAATAAGTCGTTCTGTGGATGGTTTTTATAATGAATATAAAATAGCTGAACCAAATGGTTTAAAAATAAATATTACTAAACTAATTAAACCTAGTATAACAGTAAAAGGAATTGTTAGCGGAAATTTTACAGCAAAGTTTTATAAAATAAAAAGTAATACTATAAATGAAATTGATTTAGCAGATAGTATTATTATAAGAAAAGCTGTTTTTGATATTGAGTTGAAATAAAAAATAATTTTAAAAATCGCTCAAAAATAAAGCCCACTAAAATGATGAGCTTTATTTATAACAGTAAAAAACAACCTAATTTACTCCAAAATTATAACTAAATCCAACCATTAAACCACCCGGTTTCAATGCTTCTAATTCCCTTTTTCCTTTATCAGAAAATTGGATTGTATAATCAATATTTTCATGACTAGCTCCATCTACTAAAATAGAAAAGCCTAAATCTAACACCAATCTGTTTCCGCTTTTTCGTATCCATTGGCGTTGAATTCCTAAATTAAACATAGTTGCTGCTGTTAAATCCATGCTGATGTCTTTTTTACTTTTTATACCAAAATCGTCCACTACTTCCAATTTAACATTTGCATCATTAATACCACTAGCGCGTGAAATACTTAAAATAGGACACCAAGCATTTTTATTGATGGCATTAAACACCATTCCTAAAGACACTTTATTGCCCCAAGAGCCAGCGCCTACGCCAGCATCCAATATCAATTTATCATTTAAACGAATGCCTAATTTAAATCCTGCTGCTCCGCAATTATTATTTAATCCACTGCCAATTCCAAGGTAAAAAGCAGGAGTTTTTTTTGCCAATCCATAATCTTTAATATTTTGCGCTGTAACATTGTTTGTTAATATTAGCAATAAAAAAGTTGGAAATAAAAATATTTTTTTCATGTTTCGTAATTTATAAATTAATTGACATTAATTATAAGCAATATTTTACTAATTTAAAGCAAAGTAATATCCAAAACCAACTGTTAATCCACCTGGTTTTATTAATTCTAAAACTTGTTTTGATGATTCAACCAATATCAAACCTAAACCTTGATCATTTATAGAATATTCGCCACCACTTACTAAAACGGAATAACCTAACTCTAGTGTAATCCTATTACCTTTTGGTCTTATCCATTGTCTTTGAACTCCTAAATTTATCATAGTAGCAGGATTGTACTTAATATCATATACTGCTGTTCTAGTATAACCACCACTGTTTGTTACTGTTACATTTAATGGAACATTTTCTAATCCTGTTGCTCTTGAAACACTAATAACCGGGCACCAGGCTGTCTCATTTTTTGCGTTTAATATTAAACCCAACCCTAATTTATTACCCCAAGAACCTATACCAACCGAAGCATCAATAAGTATTTTATCACTTATTCTTCCAGTTAATTTCAACCCTACTAAACCACAGTTGTAATTTAATCCACTTCCAACTCCAATGTAAAAACTAGGAGCTTTTTCTAATTTTGAATAATCTTTAATATTTTGTGCACTTACCAAATAAGTAATTGAACAAAATAAAAGGACTACTAAAATGTTTCTTTTTTTCATGATTGATTTTTTTTTAAATTAATGTCCGCCTGATACTTTTTTATCAAAATCTATGCCTTGATTTTTTAAAATTCCACTAACTTTCCAAGCATAAAATGCCAAGTAAGCAAAGCATACTGCTCCAATAATATAACTATTTTGAATACCTATGTTTTCCGAAACAACTCCTTGTAACCAACTCACAATTCCACCGCCCATAATCATCATAATTAAAAAACTACTTCCTTGACTGGTGTTTTTTCCTAATCCGCTAATGGCTAAAGTAAAAATACAGGGCCATAATGTGCTACAAAATAATCCAACACTTGTAAATGCGTAAACACTTGTCATGCCGCTAGTGGCCATGCCTGTTAGCAATGCTAAAATCCCTAAAACCGAAAATATTAATAACATTCTTGCTGGATTTCCTTTGCTGGCTATGTCAGCAGCAATTAATACTAAAATGATTAGTCCGTAAACATAAAAAGGTGTCAAGTCGTGCTTTGCAACAGCATTTACAAATAAGAAAACGCCAAATGCCAAGTAAGGAGCTACAAAACGTAGTACTTTTTGGGTAGTCATATTTTCGGTAAATGCTTCCACCGCTCCAGTCCAACGGCCAATCATTAAACTTGCCCAATACAATGAAATATAGGGGGCAATATCGCCAATGGCAAAACCTAATTTACTTTCCATATATGCAGGTAAATTACTGGCAGTTGAAACTTCAACACCTACATATAAAAATATGGCAATCATTCCCAAAACCAATTGTGGATATTTTAGTGCAGAATTTTTAGCCGATTTATTGTCAACATCAGATTCTTCAATAGCTTTTGGATGTTCGGGTAAAGAAGAAAACTTTAATAAAACTGCTACTAATAAAAACGCAATTCCTAAAACTAAATAAGGAATTTTAACACTTTCAATACTCAAATCGGTATTGCCAGAGGCAGCCGAACCAAAAATAGCAAAACTTACAATCAACGGCCCAATGGTAGTCCCCAAATTGTTAATTCCACCTGCTAAAGTTAATCGTTGAGAGCCGGTAGTAATTGGTCCTAACGCAATAGCCAAAGGATTTGCCACTGTTTGTTGCAATGAAAAACCTAATCCAACAGTAAATAATCCGGCCAACATGAGTGTGTATGAACCCGAATTAGCAGCAGGATAAAACAACAAAGTACCAAGTGCGGAAATTACCAAACCTAAAGCCAATCCGTTTTTATAACCAATTTTGTTTACCAAATCTTTTCCTATTAATAATGAAATTCCCATGTAAATAAGCGAACCTACCGTGTAGGAAATATAGAAAGCAATGGATACAAACTGACTTTGACTTTGTGTTAAATCAAAGGCTTTTCTGAATACCGGTATTAAAATATCGTTGCTGGCAGCCACAAAGCCCCAAAAGAAAAATACGATGACTAAAGGGATGAATTGTGCCCAATTTGTTTTAGAATTTTGTTCCATTTTTTTAAATTTATTTGTGGTCAAGAACGTAAAATATTATGAAAACAAAAAATAAAATTATAAACCCTAAATTTGTTTCCAAATAAACACACATATATGCAACTAAGTGACGCTCAAAAACAAGTAGATGAATGGATAAAAACTATTGGAGTAAGGTATTTTAATGAGCTTACCAATACTGCTATTTTAATGGAAGAAGTGGGCGAATTAGCCCGAATTATGGCTCGAAAATATGGCGAGCAAAGTTTTAAAGCTAGCGATAAAAATTCCGACATGGCAGATGAAATGGCCGATGTACTTTGGGTATTAATTTGCCTAGCCAACCAAACCGGTGTAGACCTTACTGCAGCTTTTGAAAAAAATATGGCTAAAAAAACCACCCGAGATGCTACCAGGCATTTGGAAAATGAGAAACTGAAATAAAACGGGCTGCTAGCTGCTGGCCTCTGGCTAACAGTGCGTTTGAAACCTTACAGGTTTTTTGTGTTGCAATTTTAAGTTTAATTGGCGTTCCGACACTTATAAAATCAGCCGGAGGCTTATCAATACGCTCACTCGCAAGATGAGAGCGAGTGCTGAGATGCGAGTAAGTGCCAAAATCTTTTAATCTTTTCAATCTTTCAATCTTTCAATTTATAATGACACTTATCTTTAAAAAATGGTAAATTGAGAAAATTATTTAAATTGCGATGCAAAATAAACCAATAAAGGATTAAATTTTATGTCGAAAATAACTGAATTATTAGGCGATCAAGCCGATTATTACTTGAATCACGAAAGTAAAACCATTTCAAAAAATCATATTCATTTACCAGGTGCCGACTTTATAGACCGCTCTTTTATTCCAGGAAATCGTAATCCACAAGTATTACGTAGCCTTGGTCAATTATATGGAACAGGTCGTTTGGCTAATACAGGTTACATGTCAATTCTTCCGGTAGATCAAGGAATAGAACATTCGGCAGGTGCATCTTTTGCTCCAAATCCAGCATTTTTTGACCCAGAAAATATTGTAAAATTAGCCATCGAAGGTGGTTGTAACGCTGTTGCTTCTACCTATGGTGTTTTGGCTGCTAATTCTAGAAAATATGCGCATAAAATTCCATTTATTGTAAAAATAAACCACAACGAATTTTTAAGTTACCCTAATAAATTTGATCAAATTATGTTTGGTTCAGTTGATGAAGCTTGGAACTTAGGAGCTGTGGCTGTTGGTGCAACTATTTATTTTGGTTCAGACGAATCAGGCAGACAAATTCAAGAAGTAGCAGCTGCTTTTGAGCGTGCTCACGAATTGGGAATGGCTACGGTTTTATGGTGTTACTTGCGTAACAATGCGTTTAAAGTAGATGGTGTAGATTATCATGCAGCTGCTGATTTAACAGGACAAGCAAACCATTTAGGAGTAACTATTCAAGCAGATATTATTAAGCAAAAATTACCAACCAATAATGGTGGTTACAATGCTACAAAACATGGTAAAACACATCCAAAAGTATACAGCGAATTAACTACTGATCATCCAATTGATTTGGCTCGTTACCAAGTTGCAAATTGCTACATGGGTCGTCAAGGTTTAATTAATTCAGGTGGAGAAAGTAAAGGTGCTACCGATTTAGCAGAAGCAGTTACAACAGCAGTAATTAACAAACGTGCTGGTGGACAAGGTTTGATTAGCGGACGTAAGGCATTTCAAAAACCAATGAACGAAGGAATAGCTTTGTTAAATACTATTCAAGACGTTTATTTAGATAACACAATTACTATAGCATAAATTATAAATTGTTGAATGAAATACATTCAATTAATTCATAATTCAACATTCATCATTCAACATTTTTAAATGAGTTGGTTTAAACGAAAAATAGAAGGTATTACCACATCTACATCCGATAAAAAATCGGTGCCTGATGGGTTATGGCACAAATGTTCAAGGTGTAAAAAAGCCACATTAAGTTCTGACCATGCAGCGGGAAAATACGTTTGCATGCATTGTAATTACCACGATAAAATTGGTTCAACGGAATATTTTGAAGTAATTTTTGATAACAATGATTACGAAGAATTATATAGCAATATTAAACCTACCGATCCGTTAGGATTTAAAGATACTAAAGCTTATAAAGATCGTTTAGTTGATACCATTAAAAAAACTGGAATGGACGATGCTTTAAGAGTTGGCATTGGAAATGTAAATGGTTTGCCTTTGGTGATAGCTTGTATGGATTTTGGATTCATTGGTGGAAGTATGGGAAGCGTAGTTGGTGAAAAAATTGCGAGAGCAATTGATTACGGACGAGAAAACAAAATTCCGGTAATGATTATTTCAAAATCGGGTGGCGCACGAATGATGGAAGCAGCTTTTAGTTTGATGCAAATGGCTAAAACTTCTGCCAAATTAGCGTTACTAGGAAAAGCAGGTGTTCCTTATATTAGCTTAATGACCGACCCAACAACTGGTGGTGTTACTGCTTCGTTTGCTATGCTTGGCGACATTAATATAGCTGAACCAGAAGCTTTAATTGGCTTTGCTGGTCCACGTGTTATCAGAGAAACAATTGGTAAAGATTTACCCAAAGGATTCCAAAGTTCTGAATTTGTTTTAGAACATGGTTTTTTAGATCTGATTGTTCCTAGAACACAACTAAAGGAAAAATTAAGTACCCTTTTACATCTTTGGGCTGAAAAACCGATTGCAATTTAAAACCGAAAACTTATAAAACAAACATTTGAACCACATAAGTACATAAAAAACATAGTTATTGCACTTTGTTTTTTATGTACTTATGTGGTTTTTTAAATTTATAAAAGCATATATAATTCAATCAAAATGTTTTGGTTAAAAAATAAAATACCGCTCAGATTTCAAATTATTTATTCAATATTTTTTGTATTGTATTTTGCAATTTTTGGTGGTTTTAAATGGAGTTTTGAAGTACTTTTCTTTATTGCTGTAATTGGAATCATGGCATCTAGTGTTCAATATTTATATTTGTATTTTGCTGAAATAGGTTTAATTAAAATAGGACTTTCAAACAAAAGAACCATTTACATGTTGTCTTTTGTAGTATTGTATGTTTTAAATATTTGTTGCATGTTGTTGTTTACC
>CAIUQQ010000251.1 GCA_903901345.1 uncultured Bacteroidota bacterium
AAAGATTTATATTAGAATTAAATAAAGTATAAAATAATTTGTTTAATTGAGATTATTATTAATACTTTGCTAAACTTTATTTATTTTATAATTAAATAGATTAAATGCAAAATAGACCTAAGGTTATAATGTTTGGTTGGGAATTTCCACCTGTAATAAGTGGAGGTTTAGGCGTAGCTTGCCTAGGTTTGTGTAAAGCATTATCCCCTTTAGCCGATGTAAAAATGATTATTCCTAAAAGTGTTCCTGATTTTAAAATTCCAAACATAGAATTAATAGGATTAAATGCTTTTAGTAGAGAAGAATTAAGAGAAATATTTAGTAAAAAAAGTAAAAATGGTAGTCATGGTTTAAACTTTTATCAAATAAATGCAGGTGTAAATCCATACATAAAAATTGATAGCAATGAAACAATAAATCAAAAATTTTATGATGTATATAATCAAAATATTGAACCATTTGAAATAGATGCTTTATATGCTGGAGATGTAATTAAAAAAGCGATTGAATTTTCGAGAATTTCTGTTCAATATGCTTTGCAACAAGATTTTGATGTAATTCATGCACATGATTGGTTGACGTTTTTACCTGCTATAGAATTAAAGATGCTTACAGGAAAACCACTAGTTTTACATATACATTCGTTAGAATATGATAGAGCAGGTGCTGATAGTAAAAATTGGGTGTATGATTTAGAAAAGAAAGCAATGGATTTGGCAGATAGGATAATTCCTGTTAGTAAATACACGGGCCATATTTGTCATTCACATTATAAAATTCCTAACTATAAAATAATTCCTATTCATAATGGAGTAGAACCAATTACTCATACCGTAAAAATAAGTCCTCATAAAGATAAATTAATTATTTTTTTTGGAAGAATTACTATGCAAAAAGGTCCGGAATTTTTTGTAGAAGCCGCACGAATTGTTTTAAAATACCATAATAATGTAAAGTTTGTAATGGCAGGAAGTGGTGATTTACACAAGCCTTTAATTGAAAAAATTGCTTCATTTGGTTTAGGTGATAAATTTTTTTTTACTGGGTTTTTAAATAAACAGAAACTAAATGAACTATTAGCTATAAGCGATGTATACTGTATGCCAAGTGTTAGTGAACCTTTTGGTTTAAGTGCAGTAGAAGCAGTGCAATATGGTTTACCTGTTATTATGAGTAAAACAAGTGGTGTGGGTGAAGTTTTAAACAGTGCGCTTAAAATAGATTTTTGGGATACTTATAAATTAGCCCAATACATTATTGCATCAATAGATTATAAAGGTTTAAGTGCAGAAATGGTAGGACAGGCGAATAAGGATTTAAAGCACATAACTTGGGAAATTACAGCTGTTAAAGTTATGCAAATATACGATTCGTTAATTCATTAAAATGATGATTCCCTAAAATTGAAATAAATATAATTTAACAATCATAATCATATGCCATCAATTTGTTTTTATTTTCAAGTACATCAGCCTTATCGTTTAAAGGAATATACTTTTTTTGATATTGGTAATAATCATCATTATTTTGATGATGTAAAAAACAAACAAATATTAGATAAAGTGAGTGAGCGCTGTTATTTACCAACTAATAAATTGATGATTGAATTGATAAAAAAGTACCATGGCGAATTTAAAATTAGCTATTCAATTAGTGGTGTTGCTTTGGAACAATTTGAAGTTTGGAGGCCTGATGTTTTACAAAGTTTTAAAGACTTAGCAGCAACCGGTTGTGTAGAGTTTATAAGTGAAACTTATTACCATTCCTTGGCATTTATTTTTAGTAAAGATGAATTTAAACGACAAGTTAAAAAGCATAAAATGTTGTTAAAAAAGCACTTTAATTATACTCCAAAAGTTTTTAGAAATACCGAACTTCAATATAATAATGAATTGGCCAAATTGATTGAAGACATGGGTTATAAAGGTATTATTTGTGAAGGAGTTGACAGGATTTTAAAAAACCGTTCCTCCAATTTTTTATACAAAGCACCCAATGTTACCAGTATAAAATCGTTGCTTAAAAACTATAATTTGAGCGATGATATTGCTTTTAGATTTAGTAATCAATCGTGGGATAGTTGGCCATTAACTGCAGATAAATTTGCAGGTTGGTGTCATCAAATTGCTGGGCAAGGGGAAACCATTAATTTATTTATGGATTATGAAACTTTTGGAGAACACCAATGGGATCAAACAGGTATTTTTGATTTTATACGGCATTTACCAGAACAAATTTTAAAACATAAAGACTTTAGTTTTAAAACCATAACTGAAACAATAGAAGCATACTCGGTTAAAGATATTTATGACGCGCATGAGTTAATTAGTTGGGCCGATATGGAACGTGATTTGTCGGCTTGGCTCGGCAATCCTATGCAGGACGAAAGTATAGCTAAAATTTATTCAATAGAAAAAAGAGTTTATGCTACTGAAAATAAAAACCTAATAGACATTTGGCAAAAAATGCTTACGAGCGATCATTTTTATTATATGTGCACCAAATTTTGGAGCGATGGCGATGTTCATAAATACTTTAGTCCTTATGAAAGTCCTTACGATGCATACATTTATTTTATGAATGCCTACAGTGATTTTTTAATGGAATTAGATAAATTTGAAGAAAAAAGAAG
>CAIUQQ010000252.1 GCA_903901345.1 uncultured Bacteroidota bacterium
ATAGTTCCTTCACTTCGCTCAGGATGACGTTTCCGTACCTGAAAATAACAACAATAATTGTGCGGGAGGCGTCATGCTGAGGTACGAAGCATCTATACTGAGAGGATGAGAGTTCGAGACGATTATTTTTTAGTGGTCGGTGAGGACACCAACCACGGACAAATAAACGTGGAGAGACATACGGCCGTATGTCTTTGTTGAAAAAAAGAAATTGTCCTCGGTTGGTGTCCTCACCAACAGAATCTGAGTCATGGTGTAAGCATCTTCCTTGTTTAGGAATTTGTTAGCTAATGGAATGAAACTATAAAACGAGGAATATTCCTACGGAATGACTTTTGTTCTGATTAGTATTCCAATAACTTACGGTAATTAACCACGGATAAAAAAAAGAGATTATTTTTTGGGAGCTACTTTTTTAGCTACTGTTCCTTTTTTAGCTGGGGTTGCTTTTGAATTTAAAGTTTTTGTAATTGGTTTTACTACTTCTGTTTTAACCACTACTGGTGCTGCTACTTTAGTTTTCACCTTTTTAGCTTTAACTTCTTTTACTTTAACTTCTTTGTTTTTAATTGCTTTAGCTTCTTTTTCTTTTATTTTTTTTACATTCACTCCTTTAGCTTTTATCGAAACTGTAACAATATTGGAATGAATTAATCCCCCGTTAGCCCCAGCTACAGAATCTAAATTCCAAACAATGAAGTCTGCTTTCAGTTTGTTTTTTGCTAATATAATAGCTTTAGCTATAGCTTCTTCAATATTTCCGTTAGTACTGGTTCCTTCAAATATTCCTTTTTTCATATTAGTTGTAGATGTATGTTTTTCGCAAATTAAAGTAATATAAATTGATTTAGAAAATTTCTTTAAAAAAAATTACAATAAGATAATATAGGTTTTTTTTTAATTGATTTCGAGAGGATGAGTTCGAGAGGATGAGCACTGAGAGTTGAGAATTGAGAATTGAGCACTGAGAGAAGATAATTTTAGATTTTGAATAAAAAACTAAATCATTTAGTCAGTTCAAGCGGAGTCGAGAACAGGTTTGTTTTTTCTAATATTTTCTCCAGTTTATCAAAGCTTTGTGCGGGAAAAACTTTGTCAAAGTTTTTTTACTTTGACAAAGTTTACTATTTGGAAAAGATGAACAGGATTACTACCAATCATTAGCCCGTGTCGGAGACACTACACTCATTATAAATCCATAGAGCGCTTCACTAACTCTCGGATAGTTGTTGGAAAAGTGATTCCTTTTGAATGTCTTTTATTTATTGTACTCGAATGTTTCTAAGCTCCGCAAGAAAGGTTTGCTTTTAAATTTATTTTTTTGGAGCTGCTTTTTTAGCTGGTGCTTTTGGTTTTGCAGTTTCTGCAATAGTTTTAACTTCTTTTGCTTTAACTTCTTCTACTTTATCAGCTTTAGCTTCTTTTACCTTAGCTTCTTTTACTTTTTTTACTTTAGCTTTTTTTATTTTTATTTTATTAGCTTTCAATGAAATTGTTACAATATTGGATAATTCTACTCCTCCATTTATTCCAATAATTGACTCTAAGTTCCAGATTATTAAATCTGTTTTCAGTTTTTCTTTAGCTATTATAATTGCACTTGCTATTGCTTCATCAATACTTCCGTTGGTACTTATACCTTCAAATGTTCCTTTTTTCATATTGTTGTATTTTTAAGTCATGCAAGTTAAATAATATGTTTTTATTCCAATGTTAAGTTTTTTAAAATATCAGGCCATTTACAGTATAAGAAATACTTATTTATATCACAAAAGGTTTTTTTTTCTATACTTTCTTACAAAATATTAAAAAATTACTGTTAATTCATTTATAGATATCTTGATAATTTTTTTATGTGAATCAAAATCTCACAATCGCTTGAAGCTTAAAAATGAGCAATAACAAAAAACGCTGAAAGGGTTTAATATCAATAGCAACCATTAATGGGTCATCCGCGAGGGTTGCACCTACGTTGCCTTTTTCAATAATAAAATCATTTTGTAAATAAAATGAATTTGTGCAACCGCAATTTCCAACATCGTAAGGACTGGGTTTGTCACTGCCCAATTTAAATATATCAATTCAATTGATGAATCTGAATCAATTAATGAAATTCTATTTGTGAATACACCAGCCGAGGACAAATTAGGGTTTTGTAAAATGGCTCATTGATAATGAAATATAAATAAAAAGCTCTAAAAAATGACTACTCCCGAACATAAATACACAGTTTATTGAACAGTCTAAAATCCTATTGCTTTTGTTGTAAATCCTATTGCTTTTACTCTGAATCCTATTGCTTTTGTAGTAAATCCTATTGCTTTTGTTGTAAATCCTATTGCTTTTACTCTGAATCCTATTGCTTTTACTCTGAATCCTATTGCTTTTGTAGTAAATCCTATTGCTTTTGCAGTAAATCCTATTGCTTTTACTCTAAATCCTACTGCTTTTATAGTAAATCCTACTGCTTTTACTCTAAATTCTAAGACTTCTGCTTTTTTTTTCTTTATAATAATTTTTTTATGTACCTGTTTTTCATTTAGAATTTATAAAATAACTTTGCCTTCAAATCCTATTGACTTTATAAATATGAATTTTGATTTTACCTTACCCTTTTTATAATAGGAAGTAATTAAATTAGTTGTAAAATCAAAAAAGGTCTTTTAATTTACCATTATGGTAATAGTTTATGCTAGTTTGGGTTATAATTTTTCCTTTTATTTATCGTAACAAGGTAAAAGTTCCGTGCTGTGACAATGACCTGAATCTTTTTCTGCTAATATCTAACTTCCATATATATACATCCATAGCGCATGGATTTCCATTTGTATTTCCATCCCATGGCATCAATGGATCGTTGGAAATAAATACAGCATCGCCCCACCTGTTATAAATTGATAATTTAAATTCATTTAAATCACTAATAGGAAAAGCATAACCAAACATATCGTTCAGTCCATCACCATTAGGTGAAAAAGCATTGGGCATTATACAAATAATAGAATCAGTAATTGTATCTGAAACTAATAAAACATAAGCAAAATTAGTATCACCTGAACAGCCAATAGCATTTTTTTCAATAACAGAAACACGTTTTAATCCGGGCACACTTCCCCAATTCACATATATTTCATTGGTGAATTGTCCCGAAACAATGGTCCCTTCCTGTACTTGCCATAAATAGTTAGCACCTGCTGTAAAAGCAATTCCATAACGCACCTGCTGCATATTTATAGCAGCAGTATCTATTACTTGCGCTTTTAACCAATTATTTACGGCAAGTAAAAGCAGTAAAAGTAAAACTGCTTTTATTTTCATCAATAATGATTAATAGCTGAGGGAGTTGGTTTAGGGAATACAGTTACACTGGCATTTCCACTCAAAGCAGCAGGGCAGCTTCCATTACTAGTAGCCGATACAAGTGTATAGTTTTTAACGCCTGTAACAGTATAAACCGGTGAAATAATATAATATGGACTACTGCTTATTGCTGAAATTGTAGTAGGTGTTGTTCCGTCAGTATAGGTAACATTCCAAGGTGAAGTACCTGTTAATGTAATTCTTAAACGGTTTGTAGTAAATACATTATTTACACAAATAGAATCGGTTCCTGCTATACTAGCTGTAGTTGCAGGTAATATAATAATAGCCATTTTAACGGTATCACTTAAACAACCCGAAGGACCAATTTCTACAAGCTTTAATGTATCAATTCCTGTAACTGAGCTAAAGTTGATACGAATGCTGTCAGAATGACCAGCAATAGTAGTAATAGTTCCATTAGTACTTCCATTTTTTAATAACCATACATAGCTTGAACCCGGTGTAGGATTCACATCAAAAATTTTATTTAGTGACCCCGCACATACTGTGTCGGGGCTAACTGTTGATTGAGCTTGCGTTCTAATAAAGGCAGTAATTATTAGAATAAATAAAAGACTAATGAAATATTTCATGTATCTAATGTTTTAATATTAATAAGCTGTAATACTAGGAGCATTTACTACATTGCTAATTACAAAAGTATTATTAGTAGGCAATACTGCATAAGCTGTTGCACCACTTCCAGTTAAACTAATATTACCAGGAGCAGGATTAGTTCCTGTAGCAGTAATGCTAGAGCCAAAAGAAGTAATTACAAAATAATAAGTGGTTCCTGCAACCATAGTTGGCCAAGTTGAAGGATTAATGGAAGTGCTGGCTGCTGCTAGTGTAGTACTGCCAGTTGAAGTACCGCCAAGTGCTGTTCCTGTTGTAGAACCCGCTCTTACTTCATAGGTAATAGGAAAATCTTTTATGCCAGTTATAGCTGTATAATTAGTAATGTTCAATGAAAAAGAATTTGGTGCAACGCCATAGCAAAGTGTTTGTGTGCTACCTATAGAACAAATTGGTAATGGATATACTTCTACCAATTTTGATACAATTACACTCGGACATCCACTTACAGTTTCACTTACTTTTACTGTATCCACAATCATTGCAGCTGTAGGATTACTCCAATTTACCCTTGTAAAAATTGATCTAGCAGAAACTGTACTGTCAGTTTTGGACGTAGTGCTGCCAGTTCCTAATCCTAAGTTCCAGGTAACTGTAGAACCAGGATTGGTGGTAGCATTAACTCCAAATAACTTGGAGGTTTCAGTCCATACTTTTTGATTTTGTGCATTCACTTGAGTAAAGCCAAATCCTAATAGGATTAGCAACATGAATAAATAGTTTTTAAATGTTTTGTGTGTCATGGTTTTGTTTTTTATTTTTTAGTTTAGTTGTTTTTTTAATAGGAAAATATGGAATTGGTATTTGGCAACGGATTTAAAACTGAAACTACATTTGTACCTGTTTCATTATATGCTCTTCCTCTTGCTTTATTAATGGCAGTGCAGCTCAAACTCACTGCCTTGGTGTTGGTACAATAATATTTGAAAGCATATACTTTGTAATAATAAGTTGAACCACATGGCAAAATAGAATTATCAGTATATGACAATGTTTGAGAAGTAAAAATATGTGCCAATACCGTAGCAGAACCTATGTTATTTCCATTTGAATACGATATACTATCTATAGGATCTGTAAATGAAGAAGTCGTATTTCTTAATATTATATAACCCACTGTACTATCTGAAGGATAGGGATCGGTGGCAGCATTCCACGATAAATCAATGCTAGCTGTTCCTGTATTATAAGTGCCAGTTAATGTAGCTGAGGGAAAAGCTGGCTGACGAATACTGCGCCAATAAGTTTGGTTAGTTATAGGATTACTATTTGATACATTAGGAAGCCCTTTTGAAAAAAGTACACTGTTTTTGGCAGTTAAGGTTGTTCCACTTCCTCCTGTATAGACGGTTATGCTACTACCCGGACAAACATATACCGCATCACCACTACTTAAAGCACTGGCATGGTTCAGTTTATTAGAAGCAATGGATGTAAATGATGAACCAACAGAACTTTTATGACCCAATGCATGAATATGATTAGCAGAGGAGTCTCTCAGTTGTAATAAATCACCAGTACCAGCTATGTTTAAAGTGGTATTAGCTGAAAATGCACCTCCACTAAAATAACCTATATCTTCTGCATTTAATTCTATGTATCCGTCTGATTTGTCTAAATCAGTATTTATACTGCTAGATACAGAACGGTGCCAAATAACAATTACCGTTCCTGCACGCATGTGGTTCCAAAACTGAATGTTTTTAAAAGTTATTTCTGGTTGCCAACCGGTTTGATTTGTATTATTGTCTCTTAAAGTCCAATTACGCATATCTGTATTGTCATCTATAACCAATAATTCAGTCCATTCATCATCAGCCGAAACTTCATTAAAATATTCACTTACCACTACTGATTGCCCATTGGCAATAAATCCATAAAAACATAGAATTAGCAATAGCTTGAAATGGGTATAACTCACCATGCAAAATAATTATTCTTATATTAAGTAAAAGATAACTTAATGTTACTTTATCTATAAATATATTTGCTAATATGCTTTTAAACAGTTAGTATACATTGAAAAATTGAAATTAGTATTTTCAATTTAATGCTATTTATATTAAGCAATAGTGTGTGCGTTTGCCTTTTGTTTTTTAAATAAATGATAAATCAAACATTATTTTCTAGCTATTGCACAAGCAATACCTGAAACGTTGGTTCATAAAAAGACAAAACACCAATAAACGTCATGCTGAGGCACGAAGCATCTTTATAAGGAGCGGTAAACAATACCGTATAAAGTTCCTTCATCCGCTAAGGCGGAATCAGGATGACGTTCCCGCACAATTACAACAACAGAAAATTAGCAATTAACCAGATGCATCGGGAAGCAAAAAGCAAAAAGACAAAACACCAATAAACGTCATGCTGAGGCACGAAGCATCTTTATAAGGAGCGGTAAACAATACCGTATA
>CAIUQQ010000253.1 GCA_903901345.1 uncultured Bacteroidota bacterium
CTTAACCACATACCTTCAACTAAACCAGTAGTAGAAGCAACAGTAACTAAAGTACCTAAACTAGAACCACCTGTACAAGTTACAGGAGTAAAAGAATTTTGAGGAACAAAATATGCTCTTAAAACACCTCCAATAGTTAATCTGTTTCCATTTGAACGAGAACCAGAAACTAAAGGACTAATTACATTTTTTAATCTAAAAGAAGTATCGCTTATGATAGAATCTACAATATTATTTGTTCCAGCATTACCAGCAGTAGTACCAGGTACAACTTTAACATACATACCAACTTGTAAACCTGCAGTGCTATTTACAGTTACAATTCTTGTACTTGTATCTGTTAAGGCAGTTAAAGTCATTTGAGCAGCACCAACTAATACGCCATTAGCAGCATTAGAAGTAAGAGCAGCAATTTTAAAAGTTGGTTTGGTTCTAGTAATTTTTACTGAATCTGTTGTTGAATAAACATTAGAAGCAATATTAAATGCTTTACAATAAATATATGCTGGTTTAGCAGTAGTAGAAGCTAAATTAGTAGCAAAAGAAACTGTAACTGCAGTGGTACCTTGACCTGAAACAAAAGTTACACCTGTTTTTGCACTAGTTGACCAAACATAAGAATCAGCATTTAAAATAGAACTAACATTGATAGTTTTTGTAGCAACATCTGAAATATTAGCAATTTCTAAGGTATCAATAGTTATATCAGCAACTCCTAAACCTAATCTAGTTCTTTCAGCAATAAAATCAGTAGTAAAATCAGCACCTGACTCTAATGCAGAACCTGTAGCTGGTCTTAAATCAGCTGTAAGAATATTTGAAGAAGTAATATTATCAACAAATAAACCATTTGAAGAAGCTTGGTATGAATTGTTATTAGCAGCAAACCACGCAGCAGCAGTAGGAGCTGTTACTCCTAAAAAAGTAGTACCCCATTTAGCATTAGCTTCAACTGTTGCACCATTTTTCATGTTAGCAAAAACGTTACTTTTAACTGCTAAAGCATTTGAACTTGCAGCATCTCTTGTAGCATTTTTTACACATAAATCACCATCAATAAATATTCCATTTTGGAAATCAGTAAATACTGAATTAAATACTCTTAAGCTAGAATTTCTACGAATACGCATTGCTCTTCTAAATTTGAATGCACCAGTAGAAACAGTTTCGTTAAAAGTAGCATCGCCTCTATATGGACCTACAACAGTAAAGTTAGATAAAATAGCCTTAGTTTTTGGAGTAAAAGTTGAATCAGTACCAGTACCTTCGTTGTCTGACTCAAAACTTTCTGATGTTGAACCTGAACTTTGATCTGAAATATTTTTATCACGGATTCCTAAGCAGAATTGTAAAGTTCCACTGTAACCAAAATCAGTATCAAAATCATCATCTAATCCTCTGTAAGCAACTAAGTTTGTTGCATTAACAGTTCCGCCAAACCATTCGTAAGAATCATCGTTTGAATAAGAAACTTGAATATGGTTAATTACAGTGTTTCTACCAACACCACCAAAAGTTAAACCATTAATTTCTTTGTCCGGAGCAAAAATATAACCAGCAAATTCTATACGGCAATAAGTCATAATACCTGAGTTATCGTTATCATCAGTTCCACCATATTCGTTATCTAACGAAGCAGCTAAACCTTCAATATTTGTAACTCCACCAGCTGGATTTATTTTAGCTTTACCTAATAAAATAACACCACCCCAATCGCCAATATTTCTGTTTCCTAAAGCTTTATCAGAAGTAAAAATAATTGGATCAGCAGCAGTTCCTTGTGCAATCAACTTTGAACCTCTTTCAATAATTAATGAAGAGTTTGAAACTGTAGATTTGCCTTTAATAATAGTACCTGGTTGAATAGTTAAAGTTGCACCATTTTTAACATAAATAGGGCCAGTTAAAGTGTAAATTTTGTTGTTAGTCCAAGTAATGCTAGCAGTGATAGGTTTGGTAACTGCCACAGCAGTTGAGCCATTTTTAGAAGAAGTGTAAGCAGGAGTGTTTGGGCTAAATTCAGTCCAACCTGAAGTCCAAGCTGTAACACCTGGTTCAAAAGCTCCTCTGTAAGATACCGCTTGAAGCGTTCTTGTTACTTGTGCAAAAACCATTACGGTCATTAACAAAGCAAAAATTGTAATTGTAATTTTTTTCATTTTTTTTTTTTAGTTTGTTTAAATTGAGTTACAAAAGTAAATTTCGATTGTAAATTGAAAGTTATTGATATGTTATTCAAAATTTACATTTACGTTAAGAAAAACCTAAAAAAACGATATAAGTAATTGATTTTAAAA
This sequence comes from uncultured Bacteroidota bacterium, assembly GCA_903901345.1. GTDB lineage: Bacteria > Bacteroidota > Bacteroidia > UKL13-3 > UKL13-3 > JAAFJM01. The sequence continues at coordinate 2,298 of CAIUQQ010000253.1, forward strand.
CTTGTATGAAAATGATGCAGAAAACTCATTTCCGAAGTTTCTGGAGATAATCTTCAAATCTTGCCCACTATCATAGTGTTGATTATTATTCAAATCATTATAAAAAATCAAATCTTGCACAAAAATATCTTTGGCATTTAACCTTATTTCACCTTTACCCTTAAAAAAAGTTTTAGATACTTGAAAATCAATAACTGTTCTACCCTTTTCCCATAAACTTGGCTCATTTATATTTCCTACTATTGAAATTCGATCGCCAACACTGTTGCAAGATATAGTGGCTGAATATCCCTTTTTTAAATTCTGATACTGAATTCCAGCATTTAATACATATGGCGACTGACCTTGTAATCTTCTGTCTTTATCAATTGTTTTATTTTCACTATTTACAATAACATTCGATTCTATATAAGCGTAGTTTGAAAAAATGGATAAATTATCTAAAACTTCGTTGGAATCAATATTTAAAAGAGAAGCTAACAAAACCCTGAATTCAATTTCGAAACCATAATTGGTAGCAGAACTTGCATTGATATAGGTAACTTCTCGTGCTGCATTTGGGTTTGATTTTTGTTCTATTGGATTGATAAATTGTTTGTAAAACAAACTACCTGATAATAATTGATTCCTGCCTGGAAAAAATTCAAACCTGATATCATAATTATAAATTTTACACCTAGTTAATGTATCGTTACCACCATAAGTGTATCTATTTGTAAAATCATAAAATACAAATGGTGCTAATTCCCTGAATTCTGGCCTGTTTACAGTTTCAGAATATCCCAATCTTATATTTTGCTTTTCATTTAATGAATAAACTAAATTTAACGATGGCAAAAAATCGTACTTAACAGAATTAACTCTTATTGGTGTCCTGTCATCTCTGGTAGAATTTAATTTCAAATAAAAAGTTTCTAATCTACTTCCCCAAATAGCCCTAAATCTATTACCCATTTTAGAATCTATCATTATGTATCTGGCAAAAATATTAGAGCTTGCATCGTAGGCATCATATGGATTTATTATTTGTTCTAATAAAAATCCACCTTTTCCACTTGATAATAGACCAATATTTTGAGGCGCAAAAATTTTATCATCAGGTAGTGACAGCAATGTATTGTCAAAATCAATCCCACCCCCTAATTGTTGATAGGTAGCCATGTTTAATTTTCTGGCAAAAAAATCTCTCATTCTTAATTGATAATTGAACCCTATTTTTACTGCATTTTTAAATTTTTTATTGAAATCAAAATTTTCTGTAAAATCAACCTGAGCATTGTTTATCTGTTCACTTGTAGTTGTATAAAGGTACGTTCCACCAGTACTTGAATTAAAATCTGCATTAGGTAAAATATTAGCTCTATACTCTGAACCTGGCGATGCAGTATAAAGTAAACGTCTCATACCCGGTGTTAATCTACTTACATAACCATTAGATACCTGCCAATTTATTTTTGTTTTAGTTTTAGGTACATAATGTTCGCCACCTAGTTGGTCAGTTAATATTTCATTGGATGTAAACCAAAACAAATTAGACCTATTTCTTAATGGTTCGGGTGAATTAATATTAAATGCTCCTGTACGAGTTACTACTTTATCTTCTGAATTAATACTATAAATATTTTTAAAACTAATGGTATTATTGGTATTTATTTTCCATGATAAATTAAATAATAAACCAGCCAATATTCTTTGAGAATAATTCTCATCTTTTAAATTTGTAGCAAGCGCATTTTCTTGAGTTTGTTCATATCCAAATAAATATTGGTCATATTTATTTGGTGTATTTGAATAGGTTAGAGATGCCAATAAACCTATGGCATCTTTTGTCTTTATTTTAAATGATCTACCAAGGGTATATTGCATAGAAACAGAAGTGCCAAATTTGCTTTTTATGGCTCCCCAATCGTTAGGCATTGTTCTGGCAGCTTCAGCTTTACCATCTCTAGTTTCAGGCCAATTATTTAATGCAGGCAAGTTTTTTGGTACAGCTCTGGTTCCATCATCTAAACCTAAAAAATCTAATGAACCACCTTTATAAGTTATTTTTTCTTTAAAAGTAGTAAGGGTATTGTAACCTAATCCTAAACTCAAGGATTGAAAGTTTTCATCAGGAATACTTTTGGTATTAATTAATATAATTCCACCGGCAAACTCTCCTGTTTGGTCGGGAGTAGCAGTTTTAGTTATGATTAAATTATCTAACATGTTTGAAGGAAAAATATCAAATGCAAATGCTTTTCTATCAGTTTCAGAGCTAGGAAGCGGAGAACCATTTAAATAAGCAGCATTGTATCTTTCATTTAAACCCCTAATAATGGCAAATTTATTATCTTGAATACTTGCACCACTTACGCGTTTTAATACGTCACTTGTACTTTTATCAGGACTTCTTTTAATGGCTTCTGCCGAAATTGCATCACCAACAGAAACTGAATTTTTTTGCATAATTAGCAATGCACTCACATTGTCTTTTTTTACTTTAGCTTTGATTGTAATGTCTTTTAACTGCTTTTTCTTTTCAAATAATACTATATTTAATGTGGTGGTTTGATTTGCTTTTACCTCTATATTTTCCAAAACTGTATTTTCAAACCCTACATACTTTGCTGTTACTTTATAAATGCCTGGCTTTAAATTATTGATTGTAAAATCACCATTATAATCAGTTTGGGTTGGTTTACTAAATTCAAGTAAACTAACGGTTACCAATGAACTTATTAATCCTTCATTTTTTTCAGAAATTACTTTTCCTGAAATTTTACCAACTTGCGCATAGCTAATAAAACTACAAAAAATTAATAGGAATAATAAGACAAAATTATTTAATTTCATAATTACAATAAATTGATGGTGATTTTATTAATTAGCTAGTTATTTGATGGTTTGAACCAACATGAATGAAACTTGTAATAAATCTTTTTGCGTATTTTCTGATACCAAAGGTTGATTTATTTTATAAATAAAATTTATATTAATTCCATAAATATCATTCATCCAATAATTAAATCCTGCACCCATATTCAAGTTTATTTCATTTGCAGCACTTCTATAATAGTACCCAGATCCTATTGTTATAAATGGATCAAATGATGATTTATAATTGAGAACAGTTAGTAAATTCAATTTTCCAAGTAAATCAAAATAAAAAACATCTTTTGGTTCTTTTAAAGTTGTTCCACCCATTTTTTGATTTTCGGGATATAAATTTGAACCTATGTATCCTATAACACTCGCTAAGCTGTTCAATCTTTTTTCAATTCCAAAAGTTATTGGGCTGATGTTCCAGAGTATTTCTTTATTGTTAATATAATTCACAAATTGATTCTTATCTTCAAAAACAAGATTAGCACCATATGAAACTCTATACGATTTATCATTATTTTTTTGTGCCATACAATTTTTGAATATCAAAACA
>CAIUQQ010000254.1 GCA_903901345.1 uncultured Bacteroidota bacterium
AATATCAGAAGAATGAAAAATCGGATAGGGCAGATGAGTTAAAGATAGCCAATATTGAACTGGAACATCAGAAGAACGAAAAATCGGATAGAGCTGATGAATTAAAGATAGCCAATATTGAACTAGAATATCAGAAGAATGAAAAAGCAGATAGGGCTAATGAGTTAAAGATAGCCAATATTGAATTGGAACATCAGAAGAATGAAAAATCGGATAGAGCTAATGAGTTAAAAATTTTAAAAAATGAATTGGATAAAAACAATTTTGAAAAAGATATTAATAGCAAACATGGAGTAGTTTTATGTATTGAAGATAACAAAAAAAGTATTGAATTATTAAAGCAAGTTTTTAGTTTAAAACGACCCAATTTTGAAATAATTTGCAGTTTAAATGGCAAAGAAACAGTTGAATTAGCTATCAATCATCAAGTAGATGTAATTTTATTGGACATGAATTTACCTAATATAGATGGAAATAAAATAATTAAAAATTTACAAACAAATCCATTAACTCAAAATATACCAATTATAGTAATGAGTGCTGATGTTAGTCCAGATCAAATAGAAAAAGCATTGAAATTTGGTGCTAAAAAACATTTCACAAAACCTTTAGAATTTGGTGCTTTTATTGAAACAATAGATAATTACTTAGGTATAAATAAAAAATAAAACAATGATAGATTCAACTTTAAAAAATGCTAAAATTTTAATTGTAGATGACTTTCCCTCGAATGTTGAAATTTTAGAAGAACTATTAGAAATAGAAGGATACGAAAACGTAAAAAGTACCAATGATTCTCGTGAAGTAATAGGCTTGTACGAAAGTTATAAGCCCGATATAATTTTACTTGATTTGTCAATGCCATATTTAACGGGATTTGATGTGTTGGAACAACTTAAATTAGTAGAAAAAACACATAGTTTTTTGCCTGTAATTGTACTTACTGCTAATGATAGCAATGAAGCAAAAATAAAATCGTTAAGTTATGGTGCAAACGATTTTTTAGCTAAACCTTTTGATTTAATGGAAGTGGCTTTGCGCATAAAAAATATGCTTTATGTAAGTTATCTTCAACAACAATTACAAAGCCAGAATCAAGTATTAGATTCAAAAGTAAAAGAAAGAACTTTAGCTTTAGAAAACAGCAATAATGAATTAATAATATCCAAAGAAAAAGCGGAAGAAGGTAATCGTTTAAAAACTGCATTCTTAAATAATATTTCGCATGAAATAAGAACTCCCTTAAACGGAATTTTAGGTTTTGGCCAACTACTTTCCACTGATAATATTTTGCAAAATGATAAAGATAAATACTTGGAATTATTGGATGAAAGCAGTAATAGATTAATTAATACTGTTACTAATTTTTTAGATGTTTCGCAGTTACAATCAAATTCACAGTTGGTTTTTAAGCAAAGTATTACTCCCGAACTTGTAATAGTAGAAATTTGTAATTTATTTAAATTATTAAACAAGAAAAAAGATTTAACAATAAACTACCAAACGCCAATTAATACTTTTGATTTACAAATAAATACAGACAAAGATTTATTATACAAAATATTATATCACTTGGTTGAAAATGCTTTAAAGTTTACCAACGAAGGCAATATTAAAATAGGTTTTGTTAAAGAAGGTATCAATTTATTGTTTTTTATTACTGATACAGGAATTGGAATTTCTGAACAGAATATGAATAAAATTTTTAATGAATTTGTTCAAGGCGATAGTTCCAGTAATAGAGGTTATGAAGGAACTGGAATTGGTTTAACGTTAGCCAAAGGATATGTAAAATTATTAGGCGGTAAAATTTGGGTAGATTCTGAGTTAGGAAAAGGCACTAGTTTTTATTTTTCAATTCCTATTGGTATAATAGAACATGAAATGAGTAATCATGTTTTAGAAGAAACTTTAAATACTTATATTGGTAAAAATACCATTTTAATAGCTGAAGACGATGCTATAAATTATTTTTTATTAGAACGTAATTTAAAACATGATAATTTAATATTATTACATGCTAAAAATGGACTAGAAGCAGTAAATATGTGTAAGGAAAATGATTCCATACAATTGGTGTTCATGGATTTGAAAATGCCTGTTTTAGATGGTATTGAAGCCACCAAAGAAATTAAAACATTTAGAAAACATTTGCCAATTATTGCATTAACATCGTATCCTGAAAATAAATTAAAACAGCAAGCGATGCAAGCTGGTTGTAAGGATTTTATTTCTAAACCAATTAATAAAGAAATGCTTTTTGTTAAACTTAAAGAGTTTGGAATAGAAGTTTAAAGGATTTTTGAATTACAAGTTTCGAGTTTTGCGAATGTTTGTTGTAATAGTGAGCCTGTAGAATAAGTGAGAAAGTATATATCAAACTTTTGAACTAGCCTTGTGAGGAAAAATGGAGTGACTTAATGCTTTACGTCTAACAGTTTGCATCCTGCAAATCCTTCAATCCTACAAATATTGATTCCGACAATGTGCGGGAACAACCATTCGAAAATTCAGTATTTAAAATTCAAAATAATCTTATAAATTCGCTCCAATAATATATGACGAGCAATTACCAAGTATTAATTCATAAAATAGACGCGTTTATTCGCAAATACTACAAAAATCAACTGATAAAAGGAGCATTGTTTTTTGTTACCGCCTTTGTTTCTAGTTATTTGTTAATAGCCACTTTAGAGTATTTTGGCAGGTATAATTCTGCTATTAGAGCAACCATATTTTTTACGTATTTAGCCTTTACCATTTTTTGTTTGGTTAAATACATATTTATTCCAATTGCAGGAATATTTAAACTCCGAAAAACCATTAATTACGAACAAGCATCGCTTATTATTGGAAAGCATTTTACCTCCATTAACGATAGTTTGTTAAACACGCTTCAACTAAAACAGGAAGCCGATTTACAGGAACATGACAATAGTTTGCTCATAGCAGCCATTGAACAAAAAACTGCTCAACTGAATCCTATTTCTTTTCAAAGTGCCATTAACTTTAAAGCCAATTTAAAATATTTAAAATATGCTTTGGTGCCGTTGGCAATTATTGTGTTATTAAGTTTTGTAAAACCTGAATTGTTAAGTGATGGTGGCAAAAGAATTTTACAGTATAATACCATATTTAAACCAGTAGCTCCTTTTTTATTCAGTGTAGAAAACAGGAATTTAAATGCTGAGCAGTTTACCGATTACGATTTGCTAGTAAGAATAAGTGGCAAGCAAATTCCTGATGAAGTATTTATAAATATTGAAGGCAATAATTATAAGTTGCAAAAGCAAGACAAAACACATTTTATTTATAGTTTTAAAAACCTTCAAAAAACGACTCCTTTTAGTTTGCAAGCCGATGAATTTACAAGCCGTGAATATGAAATAAATGTTGTGGCAAAGCCAATGATATTAGGGTTTCAGGTAAAATGTAGTTACCCAGCTTATATAGGTAAAAAGAATGAAGTATTGAACAATCCATCAGACTTTTCGGTGCCAGCAGGAACTCAATTAACCTGGAATTTTACCAGTAAACAAACCAGCAAAATAGAGTTAGGTTTTGATAATAATATAGTAGCAGCTAAAGCCAACGATGAAGGCCATTTTTCCTTCAATAAAAAAGTGTTTATCAGTCAAAATTATTTTATAAAAAACAGCAATGAAACCAAAGCTAAAGGCGATTCAATGAATTACACTTTAAGCGTTATTGGCGATGCCTATCCAACTATTACCATTGATGAAAGAAGTGATTCTATTACTGGAAAACAAATCTATTTTATTGGTGATGGAACCGATGATTATGGATTAACTAAACTTACATTTAATTATCATTTTTTAAGCAGTGACGACAAATCGAAATTGAATAAAATAACTGTTAAACCCATTGCTATTGATAAAACTCAAAACCCAATGAGGTTTAATTATTATATAAATTTAAATGAAACAGGTTTGGCTCCTGGCGATGAATTGGAATATTATTTTGAATTATGGGACAATGATGGTGTATTTGGTGCTAAGTCTATAAAATCGAAATCTGTAGTGTTTAAAGCGGCTAATGAAAAGGAATTAAAAGAACAAAGCAGCAAAAATGCGGAAGCCATGAAAGATAAAATGGAAGATGCCCTCAAAGAAGCCAAACAATTACAGCAAGACTTGAAACAATTGCAGCAAAAAATGCAAGAAAAACGGGAATTAACATGGGAGGAAAAACGCAAGGCTGAAAGTATTTTAAAGCAACAACAAGAGTTGAATAAAAAAATTGAGGAACTCAACAAAGAGTTTAAAATGAATAACCAACGAGAACAAGAATATCAAAAAGAAGCGGAATATATTTTAGAAAAGCAACAACAAATTGAGAAAATGTACAATGAGTTGATGAACGATGAAATGAAGCAACTGATGAAGAAAGTGGAGGACATGATGAAAGTGCAGAACAAAGATGAGATGAAGAAGGAGATGGAGAATATGCAAATGAATAATAAGGATGTGGAGAAGGAGTTGGATAAAATGCTAGAAATGTATAAAGGCTTGGAGTTGGAGAAAAAGATGGATAAAGCTACCAAAGACTTAGAAGATTTAGCAAAAAAACAAGATGATTTGGAAAAGAAATCGGATGATAAACAAAGCAATGCCGAAGATTTAAAGAAACAACAAGATGAGTTAAACAAAGAGTTTGACGAAATAAAAAAAGATTTAAATGACATAGAAAAAAAGAACAACGAATTAGAAGACAAGCAAGAATTAGCTGACACCAAAGAGGAGGAAAAAAGCATAGAAAAAGACATGCAAGAAAGCAGCGATGACTTGAAAAATGGCAAACAAAAACAAGCTAAAAAGAAGCAAAAAGATGCTGCTGAAAACATGCAGAAAATGGCTGCTAAAATGAAGCAAAAGAAAATGGATGAGGAAGCCGAACAAGAAGAAATTGACATCAATTCGTTAAGAGAAATTATAGAAAACTTAGTAGAATTAAGCAAGCAACAAGAAGGTTTAATGCTTCGGTTTAAAGATATAAATGGTTATAACCCCCAATTTGTAACGCTAGGGCAGGAACAACGCTACTTAAAAGACAATGCTAAAATTATAGAAGATATTTTAACAGCATTGAGCAAAAGAGTGGCTGAAATAAGTTCGTTTATTGACAAAGAAGTTACTAAAATGAACTTTCATATGGATAAAGCCAATAGTGGATTTTCGGTAAGAAATATTGGACAAACCCGCACTAGTCAGCAAACTGCCATGACTCACATGAATAATTTAGCGGTTATGTTAAGTGATGTATTGAAACAAATGCAGAACGAACAAAATGGTAAAGAAAGTGATGGAGAAGGTAAGCCAGGTGGTAAGCCAAAACCTGGTAAAGGTAAAGGTAAAGGCAAAGGTAAAGGTTCAGGTAATAAAAGCATGAGTCAGTTAAAGAAAATGCAAGAAGAACTGAACAAACAATTGCGCGAAGGGCAGAATAAAAATGGTAGCGAAAAAGGCAATAAACCGGGTCAAAAACCTGGCGAAGGTCAAGGAATGGGAAGTGAAGGTTTTGCTAGAATGGCTGCGCAACAAATGGCAATTAGACAACAATTACAAAAAATGATGAGCCAAATGGATGCCAAAGAAAAAGAAGGAATGGGCGGAAATGGAAAATTGCAAGAAATGCAAAAGCAAATGGAAGAAACAGAAAAAGAATTGTTTAATAAACGCTTAACGCAAGAAACTATTAATAGACAACAAGATATTTTGACCAGAATGTTGGAAAGTGAAAAGGCCGAAAAGAAACAAGAACAAGATAAAAAACGCGAAGCAGAACAAAGCAAGGAAAAGGACAGAACTGCACCTCCTCCAGCTTTTGATAAATATATAGATAAGAAAAATAAGGAAACAGAAATATTGAAAACTGTTCCTACAGAACTAAAACCTTACTACAAAACTAAAGCCAACGAGTATTTGAAAAAAGCAAGCTGAGCTGCTTGTTTTGGGTTTTGGGTTTTGGGTTTCGAGAGTTGAGAATTGGAAATGTTTAATGTAATGGCAAGCCTGCTGATAACTCAGGAGACTAAAGATACCGTTCAAGACTTTGACAAAGTTAAAAAAAAAACAAAAATTAAACCACATAGCCACATAGAATACATAGCTCATAAACTATTTAACCTATGTAACCATATGGTTTTTATTTTGGTCAGTTCGAGCGTAATTGGTCAGTTCGAGCGGAGTCGAGAACAGGTTTGATGTTTCTCGACTTCGCTCCAAATGACTAAAGATACCGTTCAAGACTTTGACAAAGTTCAAGACTTTGACAAAGTTAAAAAAAAAACAAAAATTAAACCACATAGCCACATAGAATACATAGCTCATAAACTATTTAACCTATGTAAACATATGGTTTTTATTTTGGTCAGTTCGAGCGTAATTGGTCAGTTCGAGCGGAGTCGAGAACAGGTTTGATGTTTCTCGACTTCCTTCGGAATGACTTGCGAGTGAGGTCGTACTATAAGCAAACTATCTGCGTTTATCTGCGCTTTCAGCGGGCAAGCTATTAAACTAAAACACAAACAACGGGCTATGAATTTTTATAATAAATAAAAACTATTTATTTCATTTGAAAATCAGTAACAATGCCTTTTTGTTTTTCCCAAACTTTGCCATTCCAAGTCATAAAATCATAGCTGCCGTCAGGTAAATAAGTTTCATACATACCAGCATTATCGGGTTTTGGAGGAATAATATTTTCATAAATGAAAAGTTTTCTTTTCTCCTCATAACGCAATGTCATGGTTGCATTATTGTTAAATTCCCAAATCATTCTGTTTAGCGGTTTCTTGGTTTTTATATCAAAAATGGGCGCACCAAAAAATGGTTCATTGTCTCTGAAAAATAAAACATCAGCAATTTTCTTATTGCTTTTACTGGTAGCACCATCCCAACCTAATAAAGTATAATAAGTACCTTTTTGAGTTTGAGTTTTTATAATTTTATAATAGATGGCACCAAACCAATGATCGGCATCTGTTTCCGCATAAAACACATTTTCAATGCTATCACTTCTATCAATTAAAGGAAAAAAATCAGGCATGTTATAAACCTTTTTTTCTCGTTTAATTTTATTTGGATTCATTTGAATAACTCCAAAATTCCTAAAATGTTCGTCATCACTTGCTACGTTCCAAGTCATAATTCTAAAATAATCATCGGGAGAAACAATGATGGAAATGTTTTTTAAAGAATCAAAATTATAGAAATAAGAGTTGTTGGTTTTTAAAGTTCTAGCAAGGGTTCTAATAAAGTTTTTACCACTACTTATCCTAGTCATTTCGTCTAAACTAGTAACCATTTTTTGTGCCAAACCATTCAGTCTAATTTCAGCATCCACTAAGGTATCGCGGGTTAAAGAATCTAATTTTTGTGCTTTAGTAGTATTAGTTAAACACACTAAACCTATTATACAAATTATATATTTCATAGTTTAGCAATTAAACGATTTATTTTCAGTTTTATGATGGATTTTTTTTCGATTTAATGATTATAAAGCTCTTCTTGCTTTTTCTTTTAAAATCAAATTCAATTCTCTACCAGTTTGTCCTTTTACGCTGGTGTTCTCAGCAGCACGTCTAAATAAATACGGCATTACATCTTTTACTGGTCCGTAAGGCAAATATTTGGTAACATTATAACCAGCATTTGCCAAGTTAAAACTTAAGTTATCGCTCATGCCATATAATTGACTAAAGTAAATTCTTTTGTCGTTTATTTCAATGTTGTTATCAAGCATCATTTGTGCTAAAGTGGTGCTGCTTTTTTCATTATGAGTACCAGCGCAAATGCTAATTCTATTGATGTTTTCTAAACAAAATCTCAATGCATTGTCATAATCATTATCAGTATTTTCTTTACTAATTTGAATAGGATCTGTATAGTTTAATTTAGCGGCTCTTTCTCTTTCTTTTTCCATATAAGCACCTCTTACTAATTTCATTCCTAAGTAGTAATTATTGGCAATAGCATGGTTAAAACTATTCTTTAAAAATGCCAATCTATCATGACGATAAAGTTGAATAGTATTATAAACAATGGCTTCGTTTTTATTAAATTTTACCATCATTTCAGTAGCCATTTGATCAATTGGATTTTGTATCCAAGTTTCTTCGGCATCAATAAATATTTTCACATTATTTTCAAAAGCAGTGTTACAAATTTTTTCAATTCTGGCTTTTACTTTTTCAAATTCTAATGTTTCATTTTCGGTTAAATTGATGTTACTATTTATTTTTTCAAGTAATGCTAAACGTGCTAAACCCGTAACTTTAAAAACACAAAAAGGAATTTTACTATTTCCTTTAGCTTTATGAATGGTATCAATGGTTTCGTTGCAAGTATTTTCAAAATCTGATTCAGCTTCTTTTCCTTCTACAGAGTAATCTAAAATGGTACCAATATGGTATTTATTAAGCGTGTCAATTGCTTTTTCGCATTCAGTTATATTTTCGCCACCAACAAATTGCTGGTAAACTGTATGCTTAATTAGTGGTTTTATGGGTAAATGTAAGGCAAAAGCAGTTTCTATTAAAGGAGTTCCCATTTTAACTAACCAATTCATTCCTATTGCTTTAAATAGGAAATATGAAGTGCGTAATTCTGAATTTGTTTTTGCTTTAAAAGCAATTTCAGTATTTGAAAAGTCGAGTTGTAATATTTTATTTGTCATAATAATGCTTCTAATATATTGTTTAATTTAGCAGCGCAATAATAAGTTATTACCAACATTGTTTTTGTGATATTGATGAAAGTTATTTACGATAAAAGTTATAAAGTTTTTTTTGGAGAAAATGTGTTAAATCATTTGGCTCAAACAATTATAAATAAGGCATATAGCAATGTTTTTGTTTTAGTAGACGAAAATACTGAAAAATATTGTTTACCCATTTTAAAGCCATATTTAGAAAATTTTACATTAATAAAAATTTCAAGTGGTGAAGTTTATAAAAATTTACAAACTGCAAATATTATTTGGGATAATTTACAGCAACATTCTGCAAATAGAAACGCTGTTTTGTTAAATTTAGGTGGCGGAACTTTAAGTGATATTGGTGGTTTTTGTGCTGCAACGTTCAAAAGAGGAATTGATTTTATCAATATTCCAACAACACTTTTATCGATGGTTGATGCATCAATAGGAGGGAAGCTGGGAATTGATTTGAATAACTATAAGAATTTAATTGGCGTATTCAAACATCCTGATCAAATATTTATTTACCCAAAATTTTTGAAAACACTCCCAAGTAATGAAAAAAGAAATGGTTTGGCAGAAATGATAAAACATGCTTTAATTAATGATGATAAGCTATTCGACAAAATTATTTCTACCAATCAAATAGATGCTGAACAATTAGAAAAGTGGATTGAAAAATCAGCTAAAATAAAAGTAAAAATTGTAAATAAAGATCCTTATGAAAAGGATTTGCGTAAAGTGCTAAACTTTGGTCATACCATTGGCCATGCAGTTGAAACTTTTAGTTTAATGAACGATGCAGAACCATTGAAACATGGAGAAGCTGTAGCTATAGGAATTATTTGTGAGTCTTATTTATCCTATAAAAGTGATAAATTAAACAAAGAAGAATTTGACATTATAGTAAAATTTATTTTCAAAAACTTTGATAAATATATTTCTAATTGGAATAATAAAGAGCTTTTAAAAATTATGCATAATGACAAAAAGAACATCAATTCTGAAATCAATTTTACTTTATTAAAGAAAATAGGTAAAGCTAAAATTGATTGTTATTGCAGCATTGATTTAATTATTGAGTCATTAGAATTTTATAAAAATTTTGTGCCACAAAAAAGCTAAACTATGAATAGTTTAATTTTCACACAAAATGATTTTAAAAATGTAGTTATCGATTTACCTACTTCCAAAAGTATTAGTAATAGGGCATTAATTTTAAATGCTTTATTGAATAATAAAATTATTTTAAATGAACTTTCTTCGGCCGACGATACGCAATCAATGCTTTCGGTTTTATCGAATGAAAACCAACAAGTAAATTTATATAATGCTGGTACTTGTATGCGTTTTTTAACAGCATATTTTGCTTGTAAAGCAAACAAAAATATAAGTTTATTATGCAGCGAAAGAATGAAGCAAAGACCAATAAAAGCTTTGGTTGATGCATTGATAAATTTAGGTGCAGATATAAATTATTCTGAAAATGAAAATTACCCGCCATTATTAATTAAAGGTAAAAAACTAAAGGGAAATTCAATCAATATTGTGGCTTCTGAAAGTAGCCAATTCATTACAGCTTTAATGCTCATTGCTCCTTTTGTTGAAAATGGAATGACCTTGAATTTAACAGGTAAAATTGCCTCATTTGATTATATAAAAATGACTGCTATGCTCATGAATGAATTGGGGCTTTCAGTATTATTAACTGATAGTTCTATAGCAATAAAAGCGTATCAAGATGAACCTATTGTTTCAAATTTTACCATTGAAAAAGATTGGAGCAGTGCAGCATTTTGGTTTTTAATAGCAGCTTTAAATCCCATGCTTTCAGTAAATTTAATTGGCCTATCAAAAACTAGTATTCAAGGGGATAATATTACATTTAAAGTTTTTGAAAAATTAGGCGTTTCTACAACTGAAACTAAAGAAGGTTTAGAAATTTTAAAAGAGAAAAATGCCGATGATTTTCTAATATTTGATTTGATAAATGCAATAGATTTAGCTCCCGCTTTGTGTGTTGCCTGCGCAGCTTTAAATGTATATGCAACAATTTCAGGTTTGCAAAATCTCAAAATTAAAGAAAGTAATCGTTTATTGGCTATTGTAACGGAGTTAAATAAATTTGGATATTCTGTAAGTAATTCTTCTGATGAAATCATTATAAAACAAACAAATAACATTGATTATAACCAATCAATAATTATCAATACTTATAATGACCACAGAATGGCAATGGCTTTTGCTCCACTTTCCATACTCTTTAATCAATTAAAAATTGACGATTTAACAGTTGTGTCAAAGTCATATCCCAATTATTTTAATGATTTGGAATTAGCAGGAATTACAGTAAAAAATATTTAGTTATTCTATTGTGTTATAACTTAATAATACATTTGTAAGGCTACTATTAAATGCCAATTGCTTAGCAGTATTTTTATCAACTTGAATAATTACATCTACATTTGAATTAACTAAAATGCTTGTAACTCTTACATATATTTTCTTATAATTTTCGGTGCTTGTTAAAAGTAATAATGTTCCAACAGGTGCATTTCTGTGAGCTATTCCAATAAATTTTTCATCTGAAAGAAAACAAAGTCCTTTTTCTTCTACATATTTAATGTTTCCTGATTTGTCAGCATTCTTAATTTGTTTATTTGATTCAGGACTAATTGAATTTGCTAATAAATAAGGTTTGCTAGCTCTTTTTAAATTAACAATTAACTCTTGTCCAACTCTTATTTTCTTTTGAGTTAAGTTATTCCAATTTGCAATATCACTGGTTGTTATTTTATATTTTTTAGCAATAAATTCAATCGTTTCGCCAGCTAATACACTATGTGTAAAATCAAATTTAGTATCTCCCACATTTGAATTTGCATGTAGTTCATTTACATTTATTTCTTTGGTTAAATCTACAGTTGTTTTTGTTGCATTGTCTTCTAAAACTGTTGGTTTTTCTATTATTGGATCTCCCCAATTATATTTTTTTACTGGTTCGCTTTTATTAGTTTTTGTTTTAGTTGATTGAGTTGTATTTATTGGTTTTACTGGTTCAACTTCA
>CAIUQQ010000255.1 GCA_903901345.1 uncultured Bacteroidota bacterium
CAAAAGCAATAGGATTTACTCCAAAAGCAATAGGATTTAGAGTAAAAGCAATAGGATTTGCAACAAAAGCAATAGGATTTGAGCAAAAGCAATAGGATTTACTCCAAAAGCAATAGGATTTGGAGTAAAAGCAATAGGATTTAGAATAAAAGCAATAGGATTTAGAATAAAAGCAATAGGATTTAAAGCAAAAGCAATAGGATTTAGAGTAAAAGCAATAGGATTTGGAACAAAAGCAATAGGATTTAGAGTAAAAGCAATAGGATTTGGAACAAAAGCAATAGGATTTACTACAAAAGCAATAGGATTTAAAGCAAAGTACTCCTACATTGGAGTAAAGTATCCCTACATTGGAGTAAAGTACTCCTACATTGGAGTAAAGTACTCCTACATTGGAGTAAAGTACTCCTACATTGGAGTAAAGTACTCCTACATTAGAGTAAAGTACTCCTACATTGGAGTAAAGTATCCCTACATTGGAGTAAAGTATACCTACATTAGCGTAAAGTATACCTACATTGGAGTAAAACTACCATTTCTCTAATACTTCAATATTCAATATTCTTTATTCTGGCTTATGTTGGTTTATCGAGCCATCCCGGAATATTGGGTACTATCAAAGCTTTACCCTAACCGAGAGAAGTTTTACTGGGTCCGAAATTTAAATTTTAATATCCAAATTCTAACATCTCTTAGCAGATAGTTGCGCTCCCCAGTTATTAATCTTCATTTATACTAAAAACTTCCTAAAGCCCTTTCAGCATATATACATTACATGAATAATGCCCAGTATTCCCAAGCGGATTCTCAAGTAATTTGTAGTTAAACTTTTTATATAAATGAATGGCAGCTTCCATTTCAGGAAACGATTCAAGGTATAAGTGAGTATAACCAAATTGCTTGGCAAGTTCCTCACATTGCTGAATTAATATTTTACCATAACCATATCCTTGCGCTTTTTTATCTAAAAAAAACCTTACTAATTCCGCATGTTTATTTGGTAATCCGTTTGTAGGATAAATGCCACAACCGCCCATCACCTCGCCAGCTATTTCCAAAACTATATAGTAAGAACTTGGAGTGCTAAACAATTGAAACAAATGATCGGTGGTAGGGTCGGAGTGAGCAGTGCCAACGGTAGGCAAATTAAAAGCTTCTATGCCGCTTCTAATAATGCTTGCTAGCGCAATATTGTCACTTGGTTTTATACTTCTATATAAGGTGTTCATGTTTATTTTTAAGCAATATTGGTTGCTGTGCAATCATAATTAATTTATGCAATATAAATAGCAGTACTTTTAATATCGTGTAAAACTAAAAACTTCCTCACTTCTCAGTGCTCACATCTCAGCGCTCATTTCATACTTCATACTTTAACCATAAAACACTAATTTTACCGCATGGAAAACCAAGATGCAAAACCACCTCGCAGGGTAAGATATACAGGAAAGAATCCTAAAACATTTAATGAAAAGTACAAGGAATTACAACCTGAAAAATATGCCAAAGACATTGAAAAAATAATGCTCAAAGGCAATACTCCTGCCGGAATGCATCGTTCTATTTGTGTAAATGAAATATTAGAAATTTTACAAATTACTCCAGGTCAAGTGGGTTTAGATGCAACTTTGGGTTATGGCGGACATAGTCATGAAATGCTAAAGTGTTTAACGCCTGGAGGCACGCTTTTTGCTACCGATGTAGATCCTTTTGAATTACCAAAAACTACCGAAAGATTAGCAGCCTTAGGCTTTGGTCCCGATGTATTCTTTCCTCGTAAAATGAATTTTTCAAACATTGATTTAATAGTTCATGAAGCTGGTTTATTAAACTTTGTATTGGCCGATTTAGGCGTTTCATCTATGCAAATAGATAATCCTGATAGGGGTTTTTCATTAAAAGTAGAAGGTCCTTTAGACTTAAGGTTAAATCCCAAAAGTGGTAAGTCGGCAGCAGCATTTTTAAAAACAGTATCTGAAGAAGAGTTAGAAGAAATATTAATAGAAAATGCCGATGAACCTTATGCTTCATACATTGCCGAGGCAATAGTAAAAAGTATAAAAAAAGGAAGATTAGTAGAAACCACCGCTCAGTTAAAAGATATCATTAAAGAAACCCTCGATTTTTTACCTGCAAACGATAAAATAGATAGAATCAAAAAATCATGTCAGCGAACATTCCAAGCATTGCGAATAGCAGTAAATGATGAATTTGGCGTGTTAGATAAATTCTTAGAAAAACTTCCAGATGCTTTGGTGTCTGGAGGCAAAGTAGCCATTATTTCGTTCCATTCTGGCGAGGATAGAAGAGTAAAAAAAGCTTTTCAAAGTTTGAACCGACAAGGCATTTACAGCAGTGTAGCACCCGATCCAATTAGACCAACTCCACAAGAAGTAGGAAGTAACCCAAGAGCACGTTCTGCCAAGTTACGTTGGGCTATTAAAGCATAATTATATATAAACTTTTCTGCTTGATATGTATTTTTAGATATATTTGTTTAAAATAATTACCCCATTGTTTTGACATTTTCATTTAAATATATTATTCAAATAGGTGTTGGATTCCTGCTGCTATTTCCCGCTATTGTTAGCGGGCAGCAGCAATTTGCTGAACCCGAATTCAATCATTTAACTATTGATAATGGACTTTCTCATAACACTGTTTATGCCATTCTGCAAGACAAAGAAGGTTTTGTGTGGATTGGCACTCGCTATGGGTTAAACAAATTTGATGGTTTTGAATTTAAATTGTTCAATGCGGGAAAATCTGCCAATGAAATAGCCGGTCCTACTGTTCTTTCATTAATGGAAGATAGAAAAGGTAATATTTGGATTGGACATAAAGATGCTGGAATTACCATATTAGTTAAAAGCACAGGTTTATTCAAGAAATTAGATTTAAAAGATTCCAATATAAATTGGAAAACATTAACTGTAAGAAAAATATTTCAGGACAATGATGGCCTTATTTGGATTGGAACTTCTGGCGAAGGCTTAATTTGTATTACTGAAGATGGTATTTTAGTAGCACATTATTTCAAAGAAAACAATAAACTTTCATCTGACTTTGTTTTTGATATTGCGCTTGATAACACCCAACGTTTATGGGTAGCTTGTTCTGGTGAAGGCATACATTTTATTGATAAAAAAACCAAAAATGCTCATGTGCTTCATAGCAATGATGCTTTAAAAATGAACAGTTATGAGAAATCAATTAGACTGGATAAAAAAGGTAATTTATGGATTGGTACTTCAGGAAGTGGTTTGTATAAATACAATATAGCAAATAAACAATTCACACACTTTTCTACTGCAGAAACAGGAAACAATAGTTTAACGAATAATAGAATTACCGATGTGGAAACAGATTCATTAGATAGAATTTGGATTGCTACAGATGGTGGTGGAATTAGTTATTTTGATTTGACTGCAAATAGGTTTTTGAACTTAAAAAGTTCAAAAAGAAAATTCAAATCACTGAATTCAAATGCTATTTATCAAATATATTTTGATCATTTAAATAATTTATGGGTTGGTACTTTTAATGGTGGAGTAAACATTCATTCTCAAAATGTTTCTCCTTTTTTAACCAATGATGCCATTTATGAAAACGAAGATTTGAAATCGGTTTTAGCCATTCAGGAAGACGATTTTGGTAAAATTTGGTTGGGAACTGATGGAGAAGGTTTGTTGTATTTAGACCCAAAGGCAAATAATAAAACAGTAAAAGCTAAAGTTGGAGCAGAATTTTTTCCTAACCATGCGGTTACATGTATAAAAAAAGCGGGACCAAATTCTATTTGGCTTGGAACTTTTGCCAATGGTTTAAGTTTATACGACTTCAAAAAAAGTACATTACTAAGTTTTAAAGCCAATGAATATAACACTAATGCCATAGCTCATAATAATGTATGGGATATAGAAGTGGCGCCAAATGGCAATTTGTGGATTGGTACTTTAGGTGGTGGTTTAAGTAATTATATTATAAAGGAAAACAGATTTGTTAACTACATACCTGTTAAAAATAAGGAAACCTCCATTTCTAGTTTTCAAATTATAGATGTATTGCTTGACGCAAATAAAAAATATGTTTGGGTAGCTAGTGAAGACAAAGGTTTAAATAGATTTGATATTTCAAAAGGTGTTTTTAAGCGTTACAATGAATCAAATACTGATTCAACTAAAGCACTTAGCAGCGATAAAATTAGGTGCATTTATCAAGACAATAATGGCTTTATTTGGATTGGTACTGAGTTTAACGGTATTGATGTTCTAGACACTAAAACAGATAAAATTACACAAATAAATACTGAAAATGGTTTGTCGTCAAATGTAATTCACGCCATTGAGCAAGATTATTTGGGTTATATTTGGGTTGCCACTAAAAATGGTTTGTCAAGAATAGATGCAAAAACCTTCAACATTTTAGATTTTGGAATGGATGAGAATTTGCAGAATAATCAATACAATCAAAAAGCTACATATCGTTTAAAAAACAACAGTATGTTATTTGGTTGCACCGGTGGTTATTCCATTATAAAACCATTTAACGAAGCAATTTCAAATTCAGTTCAAAACGTAATATTTTCAGATTTAAAAGTGAATAATCAATCTATTGTTATAGGATTATACAACGATAGAACCATACTTACCAAAGGCTTAAATGAACCAAAATCAACGGTAGAATTGAATTATGCCGATAAAGTAATAGTTTTTGATTTTACATCAAATGGATTATGTAACTTAAATAAAATGAAGTTTGCTTATTTATTAGAAGGATTTGATAAAAGCTGGAACATATTGAAAAATGGTGAACATAAAGCATTCTTCTCAAGCTTATTGCCTGGTAGATATAAGCTTAAAGTAAAAGTGTTAGACATGAATAATACTTGGAGCAAAGAATCGGTGATAGCTATTCATGTAAAACCGCCTTTTTGGAAATCATGGTGGTTTATTTTATTGGTTATAATTCTGATATTTAGTTTGGTAGCTTTAATTTTTATGTATTTAATAAAAAGACAAAAAGAACAGTTTCAAATTAAAGCAAATAGAGATAAACAAGAAATTCTAAGACTTAGGAATGAGAATTTGGAGAATGAAATTCAAGCTAAACTTACTGAACAAGAAATATTAAGACTTGAAAACGAGGGGCTTGAAAGGTATATTGTAATTGAAAAACGTGGCCAAGAAATTTTAAAACTTCAAAACGAAAACTTAGAACGCGAAGTAAAAGCTAAAAAAAATGAAAAAGAATTGCTCAGACTTAGAAATGAAAATTTGGAAAGTGAAGTTTTTACTAAACAATCTGAGCAAGAAATACTAAACCTTAAAAACGAAAATTTAGCAAAAGAATTAGAAGCTAAGCAAACACGATTAAGTGTTTCACTGTTGCAAAGCGCTCATAAGAATCAGTTTTTAAGTGATTTGAAAAATAATATACAAAAAATAGATCCTAAAAGTAGCAATATTTCATTGGATATAAAAAAGGTAATGCGTGAAATAAACAATGAAATTAACCAAGAAGATTATTGGGATCAGTTTCAGTTTAATTTTGACGAAATGCATAAGAATTTTATTGACAAACTAAAGAATTCTCACCCTCAAATAAGCTCAAATGACCAAAGATTGTGTTGTTTTATTCGCTTAGACTTAAATAATAGGGAAATTGCCTCCATTTTAAATATTACGGTAAACGGAGTAGAACAAACGAAATACAGGTTAAAGAAAAAAATGGACTTAGATGAAAAAATGCCTTTAAATGAATACATTAGAAATATATAGTAGGGGCTATGATGTAATTTTTCCCTTTTAAAATCCTATATCCTAAAAGGTGCGAAAACATTTTTTTGAAAATGAAGAGTATTTGTCAGGTGTTTTTTTTTGCATTTAGCTCAATTATCGGCTAGGTTTGAATTTCAATTTTATTCAATCGTATGTAATATAACAGAATTTCAGCAACATAAAATAATTTCATGTTATGAATGTTTCTGTTTTTAAATAATAAATACATGCTTTTGTCAGGTAAAGTTTAACTAAAATTCAAGTATATGAGGATAATTTTTACATTCATTTTTGCTGTTTTTACTTTTGCCCTTTCAGCGCAAACTATCAATGGAGTTGTTAAAGACGATAAAACTGATGAGCCTTTAGTTGGTGCTAACCTTTTTATTAAATCAACGGGTAAGCGAGCCACAACTGATTTTGCAGGAAAATTTAAAATTACCGCTGCAAAAGATGATGTATTAACAATAAAGTATATTGGCTATGAAACTAAAAATTATACTATAGACTCAGAAAATGATATAGTAATAAATTTAAAATCTGTTTCGGAACAGTTAAAAGAAACTGTTGTAATTGGTTATGGTTCAAAATCAAGAAAAGATATAACCGGTTCTGTTGCTTCTGTTTCTACTAAAGAAATTGAGAAAAAACCTTTTACTAGGTTAGAAAATATTTTACAAGGTCAAGCTGCTGGTGTTCAAGTTACACAGTATTCTGGTAAACCTGGTAACGAAATGTCAATCCGTGTGCGTGGTACCACTTCCCTTTCTGCCGGAAATGAACCTTTATACGTTTTAGATGGTATTCCGTTATTGTCGGCCGAAGGTATCAATCCTTCTGACATTGCTTCCATTGAAATATTAAAAGATGCATCTGCTTCAGCTATTTATGGTGCCAGAGCGGCAAATGGCGTAGTGCTAATTACTACCAAAATGGGAACGCCTAACAAACCTGTTGTAAGTTTTAATTTTTCTTATGGTTTAAGTGAAGTAACCAAAAAATTACCCATGTTAGGAACTTCTGACTATATTGATTTGGTAAACGAAACGTATATAAACGCTGGTGGTTCGGCTCGTTTAGATAAAAATGATTATCCAAATATTAATACCAATTGGCAAAACGAAATATTTAGAGTCGCTGCCCAATCAAATTACCAGCTTTCTCTTGCTGGTGGTAGCAATAAATCTCGTTATTATTTTTCTGTAAATAATCAAAATCAAGATGGTATTGTTAAAAATTCTGGCTTTGAAAGAACAAGTGTAAGGTTGAATGTGGTTAATGAAATAAAATCAAATTTGAGGTTTGGAACAAATTTAACTTTATCGAATGTTGCGTATAAAAATGTTCCTGATAATAGTCGAGTGAACCAAGGTGGCGTTATTTTAGGCGCACTTTCTACTCCAACTTTAATAGGAATTTATAATCCAAACGGAACTTATACAGTTAACCCATTACAAGCTTGGGAAAATCCTGTGGCTAACATTGAAGCTCCAATCAATACAACCAATACTTTGCGATTTGTAGGTAGTTTTTATTTAGAGTATGACATTATAAAAAATTTAACTTTTAAAAGCTCTTTCAACACCGAAACTTATTACAGCAAAAACAACTATTTCTTAGATCCATTTAAAACACAATATGGAAGATCACAAGGTGGTGTTGGTTCTGCTGGAACAAACCAGCAATTAGTTTGGTTATCGGAAAATACTTTAACATACAAAAAGCAAATAAGAAACCATGATTTAGTTTTTATGGGTGGTTATACTGCTCAAGAATCAAAATTTGAATCTACTTACGGAGCTGTAAATGGTTATCCAAATGCTGCTGTTAACACTTTAAATGCTGGAAGCAGAAAAATGGATGCAAGTTCATCGGCTTCCGAATGGGCTATTCTTTCTTATATTGGAAGGGTTTCTTATAAATTTAAAAACAAATATTTAGCAGAAGCAAACATTCGTGCCGATGGTTCTTCCCGTTTTGGTAAAAGCAATAGATATGGTTATTTTCCTTCTGCTTCTATTGGTTGGAGAATTTCGGAAGAAGATTTTATGCCGCAAACTAAATGGATTGACGATTTAAAATTTAGAGTAAGTGCTGGTACTACTGGTAATCAAAACATAGGTGATTATGCTTCTTATGGTTTATATACTTTGGGTGCTAACTATAATTTTAACGGAATCATTTACCCCGGTGCTAAACCATCAACTATTGGTAACGATAACCTTAAATGGGAAAGTACCAATCAGTTTAATATTGGTTTAGATTATAGCTTGTTAAAATACAGAATCACTATTGCCGCTGATTATTATGTAAAACGTACAACTAATCTTTTGGTAAATGTTGATTTGCCAAGAAGTACTGGTTTTAGCAGTGGAATTCAAAATATTGGCGAAATAGAAAATAGAGGTTTTGAGTTTGCCATTAAAACTAAAAATATTGTAAAAGCTAATTTTACTTGGTCAACTAACTTTAATATTTCTTCTAATAAAAATGAAATATTAAATATTGGCGGTGCCGATAAAGTTATTTACAGTGGCGATGTTCCTGAAAGGGGTTATGCTGTTCAAATAAAACAAGGTAATGCTGTTGGTTCATTCTATGGTTTTGTTAGTAAAGGCGTGGATCCTTTAACTGGAAATATAGTATTTGCAGACTTAAATGGTGATGGACAAATTACAGATGCTGATAGAAAAATAATTGGTTCTCCAATTCCTACTTTTATTGCTGGTTTAAGCAATATTGTTTCCTACAAAAACTTTGATTTAGATTTTTTATTGCAAATTAGTTATGGTAACAAAGTACTAAACGCCACAAGAATAGAAACAGAAGGAATGTTTGATGTTAAAAACGGAAGTGCCGCAACTTTAAATAGATGGAAAAACCCTGGTGACATTACTGATATGCCTGTTGCTATGTTTGGTGATCCTAATAAAAATACAAGAATTAGCGACCGATTTATTGAAGATGGTTCTTACTTACGTTTAAGAACTGTTACCCTTTCATACCATGTGCCTGAAAAATGGATTGCTAGATTTAAAATTACCAAATTAGATTTATATGTAAGTGGTCAAAACCTTTGGATTTTTTCTAATTATTCTGGCTACGATCCTGAAGTAAATAGAGATGGTGGAAGTAGCACTTCTCAAGGTATTGACTATGGTACATATCCTCAATACAGAACTATTATTGGTGGTGTTAAAATTGACTTTTAAAAAAATATAATCATGAAAAAATATATATACATTATTGTTTTTGCACTTCTTGGATTAGTAAGTTGTAAAAAAGACTTTTTAGATAGAAAACCAATTTCGGAAGTTACAGAAGGAAATTTCTTTAAAACTGCTGCAGATGCTGAAGCAGGAATCATTGCAGCTTATAGCGCTTTTATTAGCGAAAACTACATTTTTGATTTTTATATAAACAATGATGTTGTTTCTGATAACTGCTATTCTGGTGGAGATAATCCTAATAATTTTCAATTAGATGAATTTACTACTACTGCTTTAAATGGAAATGTATCCCGCGATTGGGGTTATTTTTATGAAGCTATTGGTAGAACAAATGCCGTTTTAGACAATGTTGGAAATATTCAATCATTAGACTTAACAGAACAAAGAAAACAAGAA
Source organism: uncultured Bacteroidota bacterium (assembly GCA_903901345.1). Taxonomy (GTDB): domain Bacteria; phylum Bacteroidota; class Bacteroidia; order UKL13-3; family UKL13-3; genus JAAFJM01. Next base: position 9,407 of record CAIUQQ010000255.1, read on the forward strand.
ATTTTAGGCGAAGCAGCTTTTATACGTGCATTTCACTACTTTCAAATGGTAAATATTTGGGGTGAAGTTCCTTTAATTGTTCATAAAGTAAATTCTACAGAACCTGCTGTTGTTTATCAACCTAAATCTCCTGTTGCCGTTATTTATAATTCCATTATTGCCGATTTAAAATTTGCCATGGAAAGAGTTCCTTTGGTATATCCCCAAAATAAGCAAAGAGTAACTTTTGGTGCTTGCAATGCTTTATTAGCTAAAGTATATGCACAAAAACCAAATCCTGATTGGGCTTTAGCATTGCAATATGCAGAAGTTGTTACAAGTAATTCAGCTTATAAATTATTAACTAATTACGATTTTTTATGGGATGGAAAACATGAAAATTCTACTGAATCAATTTTTGAAATTCAATTTATAAACAATAGCGATCAAGCTAATTGGGGTCCAATGTTATGGCTTCCACCTTCTATGAATAATACATCTTGGCGTAAATTTAATACACCTTCTAACGATTTAATAGCAGCTTTTAAAATGGCAAATGATACTGTTAGACTTCATTCGTCCATATTGTTTGAAGGGAGTTTACCATGGAAAGATGCTCATTATCCTAACGATACAGTTCCTTTTCCTTTTAAACAGAGATCAGCACAAGCTGGAAGAGCCGATAATAATATTTTGATTCGTTTGGCCGATATTATTTTATTACAAGCTGAGGCTAAAAATGAATTAGGAAACACTGCTGGCGCTCAAACCGATTTAAATACAGTAAGAAATAGGTCTTTATTGCCAAATACTTTGGCAACAAGTCAAGCAAGTTTAAAAGATTCTATTTTATTGGAAAGAAGATTAGAGCTTGCCTTTGAAGGACACAGGTGGTTTGATTTAAAACGTTCTGGAAAAGTATTAAGCATCATGAATAATTTAGGATTTACTTATAACGTAACTCAAAACAAATTGGTGCTACCAATTCCTCAAAACGAATTGGATAGAAACCCGAAATTAACACAAAACATAGGATACTAAACACTAATAAATTCAATTATAAATTCAAAAACAAACAAACAAACAATCAATCATGAAAAAAATCAATTTACTATTTTCTCTAATGTTTGCAGCGGTGGTGTTGCAAGCTCAAACTGTTAATGTTACCTTGAAGGTAGATATGACAGGTTTAACAGTTTCTACTGATAGCGTACACGTTGTTGGTTCATTTAACGGATGGAGTCCTACAACAACTGTATTGACTCAAGAAGGAACTACAAGTATTTATTCTTGCGTTGTAGTTGCAAAACCTGGCGATTACGTTGAGTACAAATTTATGAATGGTAATTCTTGGGGTAAAGAAGAAGCAGCTCCTGGAGCATGTACAACTGGTAATAGCCATAACAGAATTGTTTCAGCTGGTTTAACTGATATGGTAGTTCCTACAGTTGCTTTTAACCAATGTCCATCTTCTGTTCCTGTTAAAAATATCACTTTTTATGTAGATATGGAAGGATTAACTGTGGATACATCTGGTGTTCACGTTGCGGGTTTTTTTAACGGATGGAATCCTAGCTTTACTAAATTAACTTTACACAGTGGAACAGTTTATAAATGTACTTATCCTGTTTTAGCTTCACTTACTAAAATTGAATACAAATATGTAAACGGTAGCTCTTGGGGTAAAGACGAAACTGCTGTAGGCGCTCCTTGTGCTGATGCAACTAGTCATAATAGATTATATACAATGCCTGCTGGTGACGGAAGTGTTAAAAACTACAAATTCAATACATGTACTGAAACTCAAATTAACGTTGGTGTTAAAAATGCAGAAAGTGCTTTTAACTTCGAAGTTTTTCCAACTATTTCTAGTGACTACATAAATGTAAAATTTGAATCAGCTAACAAAAACGAAATCCAATTTAATGTATATTCAATTAGTGGTGTTTTAGTTTCATCAGAAACTATGAACAGAACTGAATCTAACTTTGTAAAAAGAGTTTCCGTTTCTGAATTCTCAAAAGGAGTATATCTTTTAGAAGTAACTAACAACGGTAGCAAATCGGTAAAAAGATTTATTGTTAACTAATTTAAAAATTTAAAAAGCTAAGCAAATTTGTTTAGCTAAGTTTTTTAAACAAATAGAAAAAGGTCTTTAATTTTTTCATAAAATGGTTTTTAGTGTTTAATATGACCTTTTTCTTTTTGTTTTCATTTAAAAAATAGTCAATGGGATTAGTTAGTTTCCCATTGCTATTTTTTTTAAATACATCCCAATTTAAGGGTGTAGTTTTGTATTTATTTTATTATCCAAATACACTTATGCAAGGCTTTATGATTCGTTTTATATTTTTGTTATTAATTATTCAAATAAGCTGCAAAGGGAAAGAAATATTGATTCCACCAAGTAGTAATAATCCTACCGTTGGAACTATAGGTGTATGGAAAACAAGCCACGATGGGAGTGTTTTGCTTTACAAGCAACCCATAAACATAAAATTTTCAAACAATATTACTGCTGATGTAAATATTGATATTGATGCTGCTAATACGCGTCAGTCAATGGAAGGATTTGGCGCTGCACTTACTGGTTCTTCGGCTTATGTGTTAATGAAAAACCTTTCATCTAATCAGCGAATTAATGTTTTAAAAGATCTTTTTGACCCTAATACTGGTATTGGAATAAGTTATTTGCGTTTAACTATTGGAGCATCCGATTTCTCCTCAACCAACTATACTTACAATGATATTGCATTAGACCAAAAAGACACTGCGCTTACCAGTTTTAGTATTGCAACTGAAGAGGAATTCTTAATTCCTGTTCTTAAAGAAATTCTTGCCATTAATCCAAATGTGCAAATAATGGCATCGCCTTGGAGCGCGCCTGCTTGGATGAAATTAAATAAAAGTCTTACAAATGGGGGCAAATTAGACCCAACTATTTATAATACTTATGCTAATTATTTTGTTAAATATATCAATGCATTTGCAAGTTATGGTATTACAATTAATGCCATTACTGTTCAAAATGAACCCTTATATGCTGCGCCATATTTAAGTTTAGAAATGTCGGCTCAGGAACAAATTAATTTCATAAAAAATGCAATCGGTCCTGCATTTGTAAAAAACAATATCAAAACAAAAATTTTAATTTACGACCATAATTGGGATAGGCCAGATTACCCTATTACTGTGCTTGCCGATTCGGCTGCACGACAATATGTAAGCGGAACTGCTTTTCATTGTTATGCGGGAAGCGTAGGTGCCATGAGCCAAGTTTCAACTCAGTATCCTGATAAAGGAATTTATTTTACCGAATGTTCTGGTGGCGAATGGGCAAAAGATTTTGGCAGTAACCTAGCATGGAATACCGAAAATTTAATAATTGGTGCACCCAGAAATGATGCTAAAAATGTGCTGTTTTGGAACTTAGCATTAGACGAAAATTTTGGTCCCAGAAATGGTGGTTGCCAAGATTGTAGAGGAGTGATTGCTGTTAACTCTGTTAACAATCAAATTCAAAAAAACATAGAATATTATTTGATAGGACATGCTTCAAAGTTTGTGCTTTATAACGCAAAAAGAATTGTAACTGCCGATACTCGCAATGCCGGAATATCACAAGTTGCTTATATTAATACCGATGGTACTAAAGTTTTATTAGCTTATAACCATCAATCTATTTCTCAAAAAATTCAAATCAATGAAAACGGAAAATCTTTTAATTATTTAATAGAACCAGGTAGTTTGGTTACTTTTAAATGGTAGTTTTTTTCTTTTTTCTTTAAATTATTCATTGCATAGCAACCAATAAAAAAATATTTTTAAATGTTAAATATTCACCAGATTCTAAATAGAAAAACACTTGCTATTCTATCATCTTTTTTGTTCATTCATTCATTAGTAGCTCAGGTTAGTTTAACCAAAAATAAAGTATTGGTGTACACAACTTCTGCTGAATCTAATATGCGTATTAGCATTTCCGATACGCTTGAATTTAAACCTCAAGTACAACCAAAAGAAACCGAAACGGCCATTTTTATTGATACCACCAAAACATTTCAAGAAATAGTAGGAATAGGTGCCGCCATTACCGATGCAAGTGCCGAAACTTTTGCTAAAGTTTCCGCTGAATCACAACAAAAATTATTGGAATCATTTTTTCATCCGCAAAAAGGAATTGGCTATTCTTTAATTCGTACCAATATGAATAGTTGCGATTTTTCAAGTGGTAGTTATTCCTATGTGCAAGAAGGCGATAATGACTTAAAAACTTTCAATATTGCCCCCGACACTTTGTATAAAATTCCTTTAATTCAAAAGGCATTTAACATGACTAACCAAAACTTAAAATTGTTCATTTCTCCTTGGAGTCCGCCAGCTTTTATGAAAGACAATAACAACATGTTAAGAGGCGGAAAATTACTGCCAATGTATTACCAATCGTGGGCTAATTATTATGTAAAATTCATCAATGAATATGAAAAACTAGGTGTTCCGGTTTGGGGTTTAACTATTCAAAACGAGCCAATGGCAACCCAACGCTGGGAATCATGCATATATACAGCTGAAGAAGAAAGAGATTTTTTAAAAAAATACTTAGGTCCAACTTTATTTAAAGCAGGTTTATCAAAAAAGAAAATCATTGTATGGGATCATAACCGTGATTTGATTTTTCAAAGAGTAAACGTAATTTTAGCCGATAAAGAAGCTGCCAAATATGTATGGGGCATTGGTTACCATTGGTACGAAACCTGGACTGGTGGGGAACAAATGCACGATAATATCAAATTGGTAAATGAAACATATCCAGGTAAAAATTTGTTCTTTACCGAAGGTTGTAAAGAAGTGTTCAATGAAGCAAAATATTATAATTGGAATATTGGTGAGTTTTATGCAAAATCAATGATAAAAGATTTTAATAATGGCCTTACTGGCTTTACTGATTGGAACATTTTTTTAGATGAAAAAGGTGGTCCAAATCATGTGGGGAATTTTTGCTTTGCACCCGTTCATGTAAACACTCAAACCAATGAAATTATTTATACCAATGCGTTTTATTATATCGGGCATTTTTCTAAATTTGTACGCCCTGGGGCTAAACGAATTGCTTGCTCGTCAAGCAGAAGTAGCCTAAAAGCAACTGCATTTAAAAACAAAGATGGAAAAATTTGTGTAGTGGTAATGAATGATGGCGACAAAGAAATTAATTATATGATACAATTAGGAAATCAATCTGTTTCTGTTAAAAGTATTGCGCATACCATTCAATCTGTTTTATTTTAATTTACTATTACTTGAACTATTCCAACACAAGGGAATATAGGATTAAATAATGTGCAGAATTTTGTTGTTGTTCAAAATGATTTTATTATTGAAAAAGGCAATGTAGGGGCAATCCTCGCGGTTGCCCCAATTATTGAAAACGAATCATCCATATTTGATATTGAGGATGACTTTGTTGTTACATATTAATCTTTGGTAAAAAACATGGCTATATTTGAATTAGTGAAATAATGTTATATTGTAAGCATGAAATTGAATAAGATATTTGTACTTATTTTTACTGTTTGTTATGCTTCTTTATGCTATTGTCAAACGGAAACAACGGGAATTTTTAGCACTAAAATTACTAAGAAAGTTACGCTTAATTATCTTTTGGTAAAACCGAAAAATACCTTTACAAAAATGCCGCTTATTATTTTTCTGCATGGTTCAGGTGAAAGAGGAAATGACTTAGAAAAAGTAAAAGCTCACGGTCCATTAAAGTTCATTTCTCATGATACTTTAAATGCTTTTATTTTGGCTCCGCAATGTGAAGAAAACAAAATGTGGGATGCCGAAGAATTGTATTTATTGATTCAAAATATGATTGATAAAAACGAGATAGATACCAACAGAATTTATTTAACAGGTTTGAGTATGGGCGCTTGGGGTGCATGGAATTTGGCTTATGCGCATCCTGAAATGTTTGCTGCTTTGGTTCCCATTGCGGGTTTTGTTGATAGGGTTCCAATGATTGATGGTTGCAAAATAAAATATATTCCTATCAGAATGTTTCATGGTTTGTTAGATAATGTGGTAGATGTTCAATATTCAATCAATATTTTTAAGAAACTAAAAGACTGTAATAAGGATATAAAATTAGAGATTTTTGATTTTGACATGCACGATAGTTGGACCCGTGTATATGAAAATAAAGAAATTTATGAATGGATGCTAAAGCAACATAAATAATACACTTCAAACTTCATCCTTCATACTTAAAAATTCACAATTCATCTTTTCCCATATCCCAATTCTCATTTCATACTTCATCATTTTGTACTCCCACTAAAAAGTTTAATTTTGTTTTCAAAGAATATCATCAAATGAAAATAAAAAACGTACTCAGTATTATTTTACTTACAAGTTCTTGCGCAGCTTTTGCGCAAAGTTTTACAGTAAACTCTCCTAACAAAAAAATTTCTTTATCGCTTCAAATGAATGAAGCTGGTGCATTAAATTACAGCGTAAATTTTAAATCGAAGCCTATCATAGAAACATCGAAACTTGGTTTTAAAATAAACGACCAAGCCGATTTAATGAACAACTTTAGCATTTTGCAAGTTGACTCAAGTACTTTTAACGAAACCTGGACTCCTGTTTGGGGTGAAACCAAAACCATTGTAAATAATTACAAAGAAATAGCCATTACTCTTAAAGAAAAAAGCGATAAACCTCGCATTTTACAAATCGTATTCAGGGTGTTTAATGATGGTGTTGGATTTAGGTATAATTTTCCTGAACAGCCTAATTTGTTCCACTTTGTGGTAGCCGATGAGTTAACAACATTTAACTTAACTGCTGACCACAAAATTTGGTGGATGCCAGGCGATTTTGACACCAATGAATACACGTATAACACGTCACAAATTTCGGAAATTGAAAAATTAGCCAAGAAACGCGATGGTGCAATTTTTACTGCTACTCCCATAAAAGGTGCATTTGTTCAAACTCCTTTAATGATAAAAACTAAAGAAGGGGTTTATGTTAATATTCACGAAGCTGCATTAATTAATTATCCAGCTATGGATTTGAAATTTGATTTAAAAACTTTTGAAGCTACATCAACTTTAGCTAGCGATGCCGTTGGCAATAAAGCTTACATGCGAGCACCTTGCAACACTCCTTGGAGAACCATAATTATTAGTGATGATGCAAGAGATATTATTGCTTCAAAAACCATTTTGAACTTAAACGAACCATCAAAATTAACCAACACTAGTTATATAAAACCAATGAAATATTGTGGCATTTGGTTAGAAATGCATTTGGGACTTTCTACTTGGGATTTTGCTGGCGGACAATCGGCCAGTGATGCTGGTGCAGATGGAAAACAAAAGACAAAAACCAAGCATGGTGCTACTACTGAAAACACAAAAAAATACATTGACTTTGCTGCTAAAAATGGTTTTGGTGGTGTGTTGGTTGAAGGTTGGAACGATGGTTGGGAAGATTGGTTTGGTAAATGGAAAGAAGATGTTTTTGACTTTGTTACTCCTTACCCTGATTATGATTTTAAAGGTTTAAATGCTTATGCACAAAGCAAAGGCGTTGGTATGATTACACATCACGAAACAAGCGGAAGTGTTACCAATTATGAACGTTGGATTGATTCTGCATACCGTTTAATGGCAAGCGTTGGAAGCCATGCTTTAAAATCAGGTTATGTTGGAAAAATTATCCCAAGAGGCGAATTTCACGATGGTCAATGGATGGTAAATCATTATTTACGTGCCATCAAAAAAGCTGCGCAATATGACATTATGGTGGTGGCTCACGAGCCTGTTCGTCCTACAGGTTTGCATCGTACTTATCCTAACTTTATGGCGGCTGAAGCTGCACGCGGACAGGAGTTCAATTTTTGGAGTGAAGGAAATCCGCCAGAGCATGAAACCATTTTACCATTTACTCGCTTAATGGGTGGACCAATGGATTACACGCCAGGAATTTTTAAAATAAAAAAGTGTAATTATTATCCCGATGCAAAAGAACAAGTGCATACCACTTTAACCAAGCAATTGGCTTTGTACTTAACCTTGTATAGTCCAATTCAAATGGCAACCGATTTACCTGAAAATTATGAAGCAAAACCCGATGCGTTTCAGTTTATAAAAGATGTAGCAGTTGATTGGGATGAAACCAAAGTAATTCATGCAGAACCAGGCGAATTTTTAACCATTGCTCGTAAAGCCAAAGGAACTAACAACTGGTTTTTAGGAAGCATAACCGATGAAAATGCTAGAGATTTAAACATGGATTTTAGCTTTTTGGATAAAGGTAAAAAATATACTGCCACCATTTATAAAGATGCCGCTAATGCTAGCTGGGACAAGAATCCAGAAGCTTATGTAATAGAAAAAATTACAGTAACCAATAAGTCAAAATTGACTTTAAAACTTGCTCCAGGTGGAGGAACAGCTATTAGTATTATAGCACAATAGTTTTTGTACATAAATATTATTAAGCCCAACAGAATCGTTCTGTTGGGCTTTTTTGTCGGTGCAACTTTTATTGTTTTTAAATTGACTTAGTTAAAAACTCAGTTAATATGAAAAAAATATTTCTAATTATTTCCCTATTTGTAAACTCAATATTTGCAACTGCACAATGGGTAGAAGTGAACGTACCAGTTAATAAATTGATTGCAATAAATGGATGTGTATTCTTAACAAAAGACAGTATTGTTGCTTGGGATATGGGTTCTTCATATTTAAGTACAGATGGAGGTTACAATTTTACATTATGGCCAGAAAATAAATTTGGAGGTTCGGATTTTATTTCAAAAGTGAGTGAAAATAATTGGAGAGTATGTAGAAATGGTTCTAGTGCAATTAATGCTTCAAACGATAATGGAAACTCATGGAGTTCAATTTATATTACAAATGGAAATGATACCTTATTTAAAAATTCTGGTATTCGTATAGCTCATTTTTTTAATGAAAAGAATGGCTTTGTATTAGGTGATAAAGTAGATAATTGTTATCAAGTTTTTAACACCAGTGATGGTGGTAAGACTTGGCAAAAATTAAACTGTGATAGCATAAAAATACCTAATTATGAAAGATTATTCTTTACTTTTTTTGAAACAGTTTACAACTTTAATGGAGAAGTTTGGTTCAGACCAAAATCACTAGGTTATGGGAATAAAATTATTAGGGTTAGGAATTTTGGATTACAAGTGGATACCATAGAAATAAAAGAAGGTAAGTTTGTGCAATCCATGAAGTTTGAAGATGCCAATAATGGAATTGTACTATTGAGAGATACAAATACTACTGTATTCAAATATTTGTATAAAACTACCGATGGGGGTAAAACTTGGAACGAATTAACAAATAATTCTAGTGTTACAAATCCTTTTGGCTTTACAAGTTTTAAAAACAAATTCAATAAATCCTACTACTTAATTTACGGAATAGACGGATTGAATTATTCTACAAATGGAGGTGATAATTGGATAGAAATTGATAAATTAAAACATAACAATATATATCCATTAGATGAAAACAATATGATTAGTATATTTTATGAAAATGGTAATGACAACAATTTAAGAGTTTTTACTGGTAAAATATTAAATGTCAATGATGCACAAAATAATGAAAGTTTTAAAAACATATTTCCTAATCCAGCTAATAAAATTATAAACATTGATGAAAATTCAGTTTCTTATTCAATTTACAACTCAACAGGGAAATTAGTTTTAAGCAATAAAATTAATAACGATTTTGAAGTAAATATTGAATCATTGAAAAGTGGTATATACTTTATAGAAATTGTAACACATAAAGGGGATTTGCATCTATTAAAATTCGTTAAGGAATAACTTTTAAATCCCATTAGCATTATTGCTGATGGGATTTTTTTATTTAGAAATTGAATTTTAAAAATTTACCTAAAGTTTTTAAATTTGTAGTATGAAATTAGAAATTCATTATTTAAGTGATAAAACCAATGCAGTTCAGTTAACATTTTCTGGTTGGGAGAAGCCATTAAACAAACTGAAAAAATATGAACAAACACTTAAAATAAAATCTGATTTAAAAGAGGCTCATGAGCAAGTTGTTTTCTTAAAAGAAAGCAGAAAAAACAAGCAAACATTAAGTGAATTCCTAAATGAGCTATAAGGTAATTCCTTCAGATAAATTTAAAAAGTAAGCAAAACGACTAATTAAAAAACTCCCTTCTTTAAAACAAGAATTATTGGAACTTGGAGAAGTTCTAAGCAATGAACCAAACACTGGAACCCCACTTGTAAACAATTTATATAAAA
>CAIUQQ010000256.1 GCA_903901345.1 uncultured Bacteroidota bacterium
AATCCGTTATAACGTAAGAATCTTCATTAGATAGGTTTGTCTCAAAACAATTTTTTTCCCTTGTAGTATCAATTATTACTTTTATTAACCTAAAGGGATTACTAGTTTTAATCTTTTTCCACCCAATAGATGACCTATTTCATCGGTAATAATTGTGACAGAGCTTCCTTTGGGTTTAGCAGGGATTTATGATGTTGAAACAACTTTAATCTATGTTTTAGGTCTTCCTCTTCCTAAGAATAATTTATTTTTATTACTGTAGTTTTCTAATACCTTTCTATACTGTAATCCTCTGTCAAAAACAACTACAGTAACTTCTGTTTGCTTTGTAATATCATCAAATCGCCTAATGCTAAATCTTCACTAACGTAAGATTGGTTAGTATATATTTTTAAATTTCAAGGCAAACTGCCTTTTAAATTAACGCTGTATTTAACATGTTTTTTACCATTCGATGTTGATCCGTTTAACATGCCAATTGAAATTTAATTTGCTTCTATCGCAACATAAGTAATATCTGCTTTTGATAGTACTTTCTATTCTTTTAGTACCTTGTTGTAGGTAGTAAAAATGGTGTTGAATAATTGATCAAAATAGTCTGAATTTATAGCACATATTCTATCTCTTATTGAATTGAATTCCTATTGATTTGAGAATGATTTGAACTTTGCTGAAGCCAAGAATGTATCCATTACCCTTAAAATCAACCTATTACTATTTAGCATAGCAAAAAGTATCAATTTAAAAATGATTTCTCCTTTTAACTTCTTTACCTGAAAATCAACTTTGGTTTCTACTGCTAAATCATCAAATGTATTTGATGGAAATAATTTAAGTAATTCATCAACTGTCATCCAACAAAAATACTAATGATAAAAATTGAATTTATTTCATTTGCAAAAATTACAAACAAAGTGTTGTGGAATGTTTCGAACACCTATGGTTTTTATCTTGGTTTTCAAAAAAAATTAACAATTGAATGTAGTTGAATAAATGGATTTTGCAAAAGCTAACTAAATTTGAAAAGCCCCATGGTTTTTTTAAAGTTTTTTGAATTACTGTCATTAATAAATTGGCTATTAAAGCGCAGTATATCTCTATTTTTATAGCGTTTTCATTGTCTCCTAAAAAATATTTTAGTGTAAAGTTTTGTTTCAGTTGTTTGAACAATAATTCAATTTGCAAACGAAGTTTATAAATGGCAGTAATCAAATCGGGTCTCATTTCACATAGGTTAGTTAAAAACTCAAATTCTCTTTTTAAAACTCTATCATAAAATCTAATCTTACGCAGTTTTAACTTACTTGTGGTTCCGTTTGAAGTATCTTTTACAGTAATTTCAATAATTTCATCTTGTAATACGCCTGAATAAATATGCTTTTCTATTTCATTTTTTTGAATTGTATCATATAATGCATTGTCTTTTATTCGTGTTACAAACCCAGTTTTATTTTCAGAAAACTTTTAAAAAGACTTGTAATCATTATATACTTTATCAAATACATAAATAGTATTGGCATCCATTTTTAATTTATGCAATATAATATGGTCGTTTTTTTCCGCTTCTGTGAACCAAAATAATTTTGGTACACATTCATCTACATTGATTACAGTATGAACCTTAATTCCGCCTTTCTTTTTACCATTATCTGGATTGCGTCCAACACATTTTAAAATATCTTTAAAAAGGCTTATATTAGTGCTTTTAAATATTTCTATTTGTTTATTATAACATCTTACTCAGCTGTCCGAGTAAACATGATTATATTTTGAAACCAATTTTTTATATATTTTTCCAAGGACATCAGCATCAAGTCTTTGATTTGTATTACCCAAAGTACTTTTTTTAGGAATATGGTTGATTTGAAAATGTTTTGTTTTTCCTATTAAACCTAGCATTTCGCCTGATACCTCACGAAGTGAAGTGCATTTTGCAAACGAACAAAAAAGCATACTTATCAGATGATCTTTTGTCATAAATTTTTTAATATACCTATCAGAATTGCACTGTTTTACTGAATCTGATATAATATTGGAATCAATTAATGAAATCAGCTGTCTGAAAACAGAATTTCCAAAAAAATGTGTAGTTTTGCTCATAGTAGATTATTAATTTTTAGCGAAATCAAAACTACTATAAAGTATGGAGTTTAATTACTCCAATCTTATAAATTTATTGGACAAAAATGTATTTTTTTATATTATGACACAAGATTTTACTTTAAAATAAAGAACTTTTAGGTATTTATCTAATTTATGTAATTTTTTTCATCTTTAAATATTATTTCTTGAAAATTATTATTTTTATTTAAATTGCTTCTGTTAAAATATTAAAAATTTGAATCAAATTCTTCTTTACAACACTCAAATATTAATAACAACAAACTTTATAAAAAAACAAAGTTTGATGTTACTATTTAGTGTATTTTTTATAATTAATAGTGTCATTGCAGATACAAATTTTCAAATTAAATTTATTGAAAATATAGGTCAATGGACTTCTGAAGTACTTTTTAAAGCAGATATTCCCGGAGGTCATTTATTTGTTTCTAAAAATTGTTTAACTTATTATTTAGTTGATAAAAAAGCTGTTCATAATCACCAACATGGACAAAAAGTGAATGTAGGAAATGCACAAGTCATCAAGGTTTTTTTTGATGGAAGCAATTCAAGAGAAATTGAGGTAGAATCACATCAAACATTTGGAGAAAAGTTTAATTATTTTATTGGAGATCAATCTACTTGGCGAAGTGGAGTTAGAGCCTACCATCAAATTATTTTAAAAAATATTTATAAAGGCATAGATTTAGAGATTATTAGTAATGGTTATTTTGCTAAATATAATTTTATAGTAAAACCTTTTGCAGATCCATCCCAAATTAAATTAAGATATGAAGGTGCAGATTCTTTAATTATAAAAAATGAAGATTTAATTGTTAGTTCTTGGGTTGGAAATATTGTTGAACAAAAACCGGAATCTTTCCAAAGATTAAAAAAAACTTCTACTAAAATTTATTCTTCCTATCAATTAAATAATAATGTTGTTTCATTTAAAATTGGTGAGTATGAAAAAGAGAAAGAATTAATAATAGATCCAACCTTAATTTTTGGAACTTATGTTGGTTCAGTTGCTGATAATTTTGGATTTTGTTCATCTTTTGATTACTCCGGAAATACTTTTGCTGGTGGAACTGTTTATGGAGCTAATTTTCCAAGAACAACAGGTAAATTTCAAGCAAGTTTTGTTGGAGGAGATGGCTCAGGTAATGATTATGCTCGCGATTGTATAATTACTAAATTTTCTCCAGATGGAACCAATATGATATGGTCTACTTATTTAGGCGGAACTAATAATGAACAACCACACAGTATGAGTGCCAATAGTTTTGGTGATATAATTATAATGGGATCTACTTATTCATCTAATTTCCCTATTACAAATATTGGATATGATAGAACTTTTAATGGACTAACAGATATTTTTGTAAGTAAATTAAGTAGTGATGGAACTGCTTTATTAGGATCTACTTTTTTAGGTGGAGCTAAGCGAGATGGAATTACAGGACTTGAGGAAGATGGCTACCCTTCAGCAAATGGAATTTTATGTTATAATTATGCAGATTGGTACCGTGGAGAAATAATAGTTGATAGATTTGATAATATTTACATTTCGAGTGTTACTTCTTCTTCCAATGTTGATTTATTTCCTTTACCAAATGCATTTCAACCTACTTATGGTGGTGGAGTAACTGATGGAGTAATAGCAAAATTTAATCCATCATTGTCTGCTTTAAATTTTTGCACTTATGTTGGTGGCTCAGGAGATGATGCTTGTTATGCAATTATTGTTGATGTATTAAATAATTTATATGTTACAGGTGGTACCACTTCTAATAATTTACCTAATGTAAATACTAATTACAGTTATCATGGAGGTGTAGATGGATTTATATTAAAAACAAATACAAGTGGTTCTTTATCACCAACTACTGTTTATGTTGGTACTTCGTTATATGATCAAAGTTTTTTGATTCAGGCAAATGACAGGGGTGATGTTTATGTAATTGGACAAACTACTGGTAATATTCCAATATCAAATGGAGTATATGGTGTAGCAAATGCAAAGCAATTTATTAAAGGATTTAATAGGTCATTAACTACAGAAATTGTATCAACCACTTTTGGTAAATCTGCAATGTATCCAAGTTTATCTCCTACAGCATTTGTAATTGACAAATGTGACAGGTTATATTTTAGTGGTTGGGGAGGCAGAGTAAATGCTGGGAACAATGCTAATACTGATGATACCTATGGTTTACCAACTACCACTAATGCATTTCAAAGAACAACTGATGGTAGTGATTTTTATTTAATGATATTAGGCGATGGTTTGAAAGAATTAACCTATGCAAGTTTTTATGGAGGAACCTTAAGTCCCGAACATGTGGATGGAGGAACTAGTCATTTTGATCAAAATTTTATAATTTATCAAACTGTATGTGCTGGTTGCTGGGGCAATAGCGATTTTCCTACTACTCCTAATGCTTGGAGTAATTCAAATCCAGGAAGAAACAATAAGTATAATGGATATGCTGGTTGCAATATTGGAGTTTTTAAGTTTAATTTAGATGCATCTATTTATCCTCCCGAGTTTAGAGACACCATTTTATATGTAAATGCTGGTGATACATTGAATTTTTTAGCAAATATATTTGACAAAGACTTTGATTCAATTAATGTTTCAGCTAGTGGAACTATACTTATGTCAGGAGCTAATCCTGCAAGTTTTAATGTAGTAAGTAAGAGTAAAGGATTAACACAGGCACGATTAATTTGGCCAACTTTATGTAAAGATTTTTTACCTGATACTTTTGTTGTATATTTAAGTTTAATAGATGATGCTTGCCCAATTTCTAAAACTGGTTCAGGAAAAATAAAAATTATAGTATTATCACCACCAATTTCACCACCATTTCTTGAATGTTTAAATAGTTTATCAACTAGTTTGGTAAAGGTAAAATGGGAAGCATACAATCAAAAACCAAGTACTTTTGGCTATTTAAAATTGCTAAAAAGCACTAATAATAGTCCTTTTTCTTTAATTGATACAATTGCCAATTGGCAAACTAATGAAAGGTTAGATTATAACGCATTTAACCATAGAATTATTCAAACTAGATATATGCTAGTTGGTGTAAACAATTGCGGAATTATTGGCGATACAAGTAGAATAATTTATAGTATTTATGAAGGTGATACAATGGCTAATCCTGGATTTTTAAATGTAAATGATACTGTTGTTGAATTTGTAAAAACTGATACGTTAAATGCAAGTTTTACTATTTATGGTTCTGGAAGTAAAGATTCTATATTTGCTGAAATTTCAGGAAGTTTACTAGGTTTTAAAGATTTAGCTATTGTAAAAACTGATGGTTTAAATTCTGCAAATGTTACACTTAGAATGATAACTGATTGTAATACTGAAATTAAATCTTGGGATTTGTTTTTTAAAGTGCGAGATAATCAATGTCCACAACCACGAGAAAAAACTAAAGTTATTCGAATAAATATTTTGCCAATTAGCAATATTCCATTACCTGTCTTACAATGTCCGTTAAAGTTAAATAATCAAACAGTAAAAGTGTTATTACCTAAAGTTATTACCAATAGGTATTTTAAGAAATTTAAATTAATAAGGTACAATGCAAATAATTATGCAAGCACATTAGGCGATTATTCAAGTTGGAATTTTGATAGTTCATTTATTGATAAATTGGCAATTGATAATGCAACAATTAATTATTGTTATCAAACAGTAAGCGTTGATATTTGTGACAAGCCAGCAGATAGTTCCAATATTATTTGTTTGCGAATGAATAATGCCATTTACCCACAAAAAATAACTTGGAATACAGTTACTGTAAAAAATGATCAAGTAATAAAATTGATTTGGAATAAATCATTGAATGATTCAATGCATTTTTTAAATTATAATATTTATAAAATGCAAGACAGAAACGGAAAGGGTTTTATTTATTTAAATACTGTAAATTCAATTTCTGATACTTCATACATTGATACTGATGTAAAAGTAGATGATCATTCTTATTGTTATAAAATTACAAATTCAAACGAATGTGGTTTAGAAAGTATTAATAATGATTCTGCTTGCAGTATATTATTAAAAGGAATTTCAGAGAAATTAGTTCATACATTAACTTGGCAAGATTTTAATTATTGGACACTTGGAACCCAAAAATTTGATTTATTAAAAGCAAATGATTATAATAGAAGTTTGGTTAATATTTTGCCTAATAATACTAAACAATTTGCTTACCAAGACAGAACATTTGATTATCAAGTTGGCTTATATTTTTACCAAATTGTTGCCCATCAAAACCCCAATATAGGTATCGCAATTAGTGAGTCAAATACTATAGAATTAATGCAATCTCCTTATGTATATGCACCAAATGCATACACTGCTAATGGAGATAATTTAAACGATGTTTGGAAAGTGGAGCATGCTTTTGTCAAAGAGTTTAGCTTAAAAATTTATAACCGTTGGGGACAATTACTTTTTGAAACCAATGACAAAAACAAACCATTTAGTTTAAACTTAACTAGCCAGTTAATAGCAAATGATGTGTATGTTTATATTATAAATTATAATGGTTGGACAGGTGAAAGTAATACATTAAAAGGAAACTTTACTGTTTTGAAGTAGTTTATAAGCAAATCAATAGTCCCATAAAAAACATTTCTAAATCAGTATCAGTGCTTTTGTTTTGATATGTTTTTAAATTACCAAAACTATCAAATTGAATGGAAGTTGGGTCAATAATATTTAAAACATTTCCATTGTTATATTGGTATCGTAATTCTAGTTTTAATCCCTCTGCTAATTTTAGTTTTAAACCACCACCTAAACAATAAATTTGTGTTACATCTCCTTCTAAATTTTTAGTGTCAGATTTTGATTGATTATTTGCATCGGTATAATTTATGTTTTGTCTAGTATAGAAAAATCTCCCCCCCCAGTATGCAGTTCCAAATATTGTAACTGGCCAACTTGAGCCTAATTCTAAGTCCAAATAAGGATACCAACCATAAGCATTGCTATTAATTGCGATTGTTACATCATTACTTTGGTTTGTGTTTTTTCCACCAAAGTACAAATAGTCAAAACCTAATCCGGTAAAAAGTGAAATTGGTAAATTTGCACCTAATAAATTAACACCCAATTTAAAACCAAAACCAATACCATTTTGAAGTTCAGGTGATGAATAAGTAGATGTTCCATAATTTAAATATGCACCAAATTGATCTTTGTTTCCAATATTATTATCTATTGAATCATTTATAAGTTGATTTTGAATTTGGTTGTTTTGAATAGTGTCTCCCTTTTTATTTTTATTTATTTTACCTGCATTTGTATTTGGATTTCGTTGCGCAAATGTCGTAGAAAACGGAGTAATTATAATTAGAAATGAAGTAA
>CAIUQQ010000257.1 GCA_903901345.1 uncultured Bacteroidota bacterium
GATTTTTCTAATTCTTTATAAGTTCCTTCTGCAGCTATATTTCCATCTTTAAATATTACAATTCTATTGGCAGTTATTTTAGCACAAGCCATGTCGTGTGTAATAATTATAGAAGTAGTTTGATACTTTTTTTGCACTTCTAAAATAAGCATACTAATTTCTTTAGAAGTAATAGGATCAAGGCCAGTAGTAGGTTCATCATAAAGCATAATTTCCGGCTTTAATATAAGTGTTCTGGCCAATCCCAAACGTTTGCGCATACCGCCCGAAAGTTCAGCAGGAGTTTTATTGATTACATCAGTTAATCCTACATTTTCCAATGCTTCTACTATTAAATCTAATTTTTTTTCTTTCGATAAATCTTTTAAATCGCGAAGCGGAAAAGCCAAGTTTTCCTTTACCGACATGGAGTCATACAAAGCACCACTTTGGAACAAAAAACCTATTTTTTTTCTAAGTATATTGAGTGCTTTATTGTCTAATGAATTTATTTCATTGTTCAACACTTTTAAAACACCTTTATCGGAATTTATTAATCCAACCAAACATTTTATAAGCACTGATTTCCCACTACCCGATTTACCTAAAACGACCACATTTTCACCTTTACGAATGTTCAAATTGATATTTACCAAAACATGGTTACTTCCAAACGATTTTTTTAAATGTTCAATTTGAATTACAAATTCACTTGTACTTTTTTCCATTATTCAATAAATAAACTAGTTACTTGAACTGCTATAATATCAATAACAAAAACCATAAGAGAAGTAATTACAACAGAAGAATTTGCAGCTTCGCCAACGCCTTCAGTTCCTTTATTAGCAAAATATCCTTTATAACAAGCAATAATTCCAATGGTAAAGCCAAAGAAAATTGTTTTGATAATAGAAGGAAAAACATCGGTAAAACTAAGTTGGCCAAAGGCTTGGGCAAAGTATAAATTAAAACTAACATCGCCTTTAATATTTACACCGGTAAATGAACCAAGCATAGAAATTACATCGTTAAAAACTGTTAGCAGAGGAAGCATTAAAGTAGTAGCCAAAACCCTAGTTACAATTATATAATTGAACGGATTAGTACCCGAAACTTCCATGGCATCTATTTGTTCGGTAACGCGCATAGAAGCTAACTCGGCACCAATGCCCGAACCAACTTTACCCGCACATATTATAGCGGTAATAACAGGACCAATTTCCCGAACAATAGAAACAGAAATCATGGCGGGTAACCATGATTCTGCACCAAATTCTGCTAATGTAGGACGCGACTGAATGGTTAAAACCAAACCCATTATAAAGCCAGTAATTCCAACTAATGATAACGACTTATAACCTACCAAATATGACTGTTTAGCTAATTCATTTATTTCATAAGGAGGTTGAATTATTTCTTTAAAAAAACGACCAAAAAACATTGAAAATGTAGCTACTTCAGTAAAAAAAGATTCAAATATATTATCAGTATTTTTTACTTTTATAGGACTTTTACCAGGAGCTTCCGTTGCACTATTTATTTTAGCTGTTATTTCGGCTAATGGATTATTCATAAATAATTAGTTAAAATAACGTCTAAGAACCCATGCTGTAGTTTCATGTTGTTCCATTAAACCAGTTAAAAAATCGGCAGTTCCAGCATCTTTATTTTTTTCAGCACATGCTTCAATATCCTTGCGTAAATATACAATTACCGATTCGTGGTCAGATAGAAGTTCTTTCATCATTTCCTTTTGGGAAGGATATTTATTAGGATCTTCATTTATGCGAGTTACAGCAGCAAATTCTTTCATTGTTCCAATAGTTTTACCCCCTAATTTATTAATTCTTTCTGCTATCAAATCAATGCTTTCCTCTAACTCTGTATATTGACTTTGAAACAATTTGTGTAGTTCCATAAAACTATCACCACATACATTCCAATGAAATTTTCTGGTTTTGATATATAATGTCATTTCATCGGCAAGTATTACTGAAAGTAATTCAATGCCTTTATGTAAATGTTTTTCTGATATTCCTATTTCTGGTTTCATAATTCTGTTGTTTAGTTTTTTGTTAATTATTATATTGATTTTATATTGTTAATATTACTTGCTGTAAATCCAATTTCCGATTGAATGGAAATGAATAAATCTTCTTTATTCTGTCTCACTTTTGGCAATCCTAATAAATGATCATGTTCTTCATCTCTGTATCCTAAAGCCAATAAAACAACACTTTTAAGTCCACGTTCCTTTAGCTTCAAAACCTCGTCTAAGTCTTCACTTATAAAACCTTCTATTGGAGTGGTATCTATTTGAATTAAAGCAGCAGTGGCAATAGCAATTCCTAATGAAATATAAGTTTGATTTGCTGCCCAACAATGGTTTATATCTATTGTGTTTTTCAACTTTAGCTCTATTTCCACTTTTAAGTTTTTCATACTGTCTTCAGTTACATTTCTTACACTGCATACCTGTGAAATATATTCATCTATTCTTTCTTGAGTTATATTGTTCCATGCAGCAAAAACAAGTAATACAGAAGCTTCAGATACTTGTGGTTGCATATATGCAATAGGTTGAATCTTTTTTAACAACTCTACATTTTCAATTACAACTACCGAAAATGGTTGCATGCCATAGGAAGTTGGAGCTAACCAAATGGCTTCAAGAATGGTATTTAATTTTGATTCTGGAATTTTATTTCCATTCATTCTTTTAGTGGCGTACCGCCAATTTAACGCTTTAATTATGTCCATTATCAATTTAGTTTTTTTAGTAAAACTTACGATACAAAGGTGATTGAATATCACAAATGAATACTTACATCCTTAAAAAGATTAGTTATAATATTCACACATATTTACTACTAGGAGGAATTTTGACACATTGTATTTTGACATTTATAATAAAAAAAGAGAACTCAATTAAACCTGTCCTTTTATTAAAATAATCAA
>CAIUQQ010000258.1 GCA_903901345.1 uncultured Bacteroidota bacterium
ATCTGAATACGATGTAAGTACTAGGAAATATGATTTAACAATTTGGGATAATATTTCGCCCATAAGAGAAAATGCTACCCAAGATAGAATTATTTATAAAATGAAAGGTTTATCTCCAGTTTATACTAGCACTATCAATGGTTTTACAACTATTCGTTTTGATTCGGCTGTAGTAGTTCCAAAGCGTTTTTATGTAGGTTGGGAACAAGTAGGGCAGTTTGTGTTAAATATAGGGTTAGATGAAAATTATTCTATTGGAAATAAGTTTGTAACCAATCCAAATATGTTTTTTAAAACCGATGGTTTTTGGTTGCCAACAGAAATTCCAGGTGCTTTAATGATTCGTCCTTTATTAGGTCAATTTGTAGATGTGCCAACTAATATTAATGAAAAACCAAAAGCTATGGAAGCCATTCAATTTAATTTATTTCCAAATCCTACTAAAAATATTTTAAACATTGAAACAAATTGTGAAAATAATTGTCAAGTAATATTAATCGATTTAATGGGCAAGCAGGTTTTACAAACTACTATTAAAAATGAAATGAATTCAATTATTTTACCTGAATTACAAACGGGTATTTATTTGGTTCAAATAATAGATGAAACCACTGGAAACAAAATAACAAAAAAACTAATCATACAATAAGCAATGAGTGATATTACAACCGATGAATTAAAACAGCGAATAGATGCTGGTGAAAAATTAAATCTTTTTGATGTGCGTGAAACCTATGAATTCGATGAATTTAATATTGGTGCTACGCTAATTCCATTAGGTGAATTACCTAATAAATTATCGGAATTAGCACATTTGAAAAACGAAGAAATAATTATTCATTGCCGCAGTGGTGCTAGAAGTAATAGCGCTAAAATGTTTTTATTAGACAACGGTTTTGCCAATGTTAGAAACGTTTTGGGCGGAATGTTAGATTGGCGCTCAAAATTCTAAAATACACTTAAAAAATTAATCAAATGCTTCTAAAACTTTTAGAGGCATTTTTTGTTAAAAGATATAACGAGTGATTTATCACTCAATCAGATTTTAAAAATTAGCCTTATTATTGCATTCGATATTTATACAAACATGAATTTTATTGAAGAATTAAAATGGCGCGGCATGCTACACGATGTAATGCCTGGAACAGAAGAGTTATTAAACAAACAAGTTACCCGTGGATATATTGGTTTTGACCCAACTGCCGACAGTTTGCATGTTGGTCATTTAACACAAATAATGACTTTGATTCATTTTCAACGTGCTGGACATCAACCGGTGGCTTTAGTTGGAGGGGCTACAGGAATGGTTGGCGATCCTTCAGGTAAAAGTGATGAACGTAACTTGCTTTCTGAAGATATTTTACGACACAATGAAAATTGTTTAAAATCTCAATTGAGTCATTTCTTAGACTTCAACGCGGGTGATAATGGTGCTATTTTAGTTAATAATTACGATTGGTTTAAAGGAATTACTTTCCTTGATTTTATTAGAGATATTGGTAAGCATATTACCGTAAATTATATGATGGCCAAAGATTCTGTTAAGAAACGTTTGGAAGGCGATACTGGAATGAGTTTTACAGAATTTACTTACCAATTAGTTCAAGGCTATGACTTTTATTATTTATGGAAAAACCTAAACTGCCAAGTGCAAATGGGTGGCAGCGACCAATGGGGAAATATAGTTACTGGAACTGAATTAATTAGAAGAAAAGGTGCTGGTGAGGCTTTTGCCATGACCACCCAATTAATTAAAAAAGCCGATGGTACTAAGTTTGGTAAAACTGAAAGTGGTGCTGTTTGGCTCGATAGAAAAAGAACTTCGCCATATAAATTTTACCAGTTTTGGTTAAATGCTAGCGATAGTGATGCCGCAAATTGGATTAATATTTTTACTTTATTTAACCAATCAGAAATTGAATTATTAAAAGAAGAACATGCTAAGGCTCCTCATTTGCGTGCTTTACAAAAAGCATTAGGGAAAGATATTACCATTAGAACGCATACCGAAGCTGATTATAACACAGCCATTGAAGCTTCTAATATTTTATTTGGAAATGCTACTGCCCAAGCATTTGGTGAATTAGATGAAGCTACTTTCTTAGATATTTTTGATGGCGTTCCGCAATTTACAATTGCAAAAACTGATTTAGAAATTCCCATTAATATTGTTGATTTTTTAGTGGAGAATACTACCATATTTCCATCAAAAAGTGAAGCAAGAAAAATGATAGTTGGGGGTGGAGTTAGTATTAATAAAACTAAAGTAGATAACGATGCTGAAACCATTAATTTATCTCATTTAATAAACAACAAATTTATCATTGTCCAAAAAGGCAAAAAGAACTATTTTTTAATAACAGTCAGTTAATTAGCTACTGTCAACTAGCTTCTAGCCTCTGGCAATTAAATACTAAGTTCAATAAAACAAAAGTCAGTTCGAGCGTAGTCGAGAAACAATAACCGTTCTCGACTCCGCTCGAACTGAAAAAAATTTAAAATATCAATCTTTCAATCTTGTAATCTTTCAATTTTTTAATATTCGTATGAAAACTATTACTCCAAAAGAACTTCCATTAGCTGAATTTCACAATGCATTGTTAACGGCCATTGCACCTAGGCCAATATGTTTTGCTAGTACGATGGATGCAGATGGAAATTCAAACTTAAGTCCCTTTAGTTTTTTTAATATTTTTGGTTCTAATCCTACTACATTAATATTTTCACCAGCTAGGCGAGTAAGAGATAACACCATTAAACACACTTTAGAAAACGTAATTGCTAACAAAGAAGTAGTAATAAATGTGGTTAATTATAACATGGTTCAGCAAATGAGTTTGGCTAGTTGCGAGTATCCAAAAGGTGTAAGTGAGTTTATAAAAGCGGGTTTTACTCCCATTGCTTCGCAAAAAGTAAAGCCTTTTAGAGTAAAAGAAAGCCCTGTTCAATTTGAATGCATTGTGCGAGATATTATAGAAACAGGTACCGAAGGTGGTGCCGGAAATTTAGTAATTGCCGAAATTGTACTCATGCATATTGATGATGCTGTTTTAACTATTGACGGTAAAATAGATCAACATAAAATGGATTTAGTAGGTCGCTTGGGAAGCGATTGGTATGTAAGGGCTAATGGAAATGCTTTATTTGAAGTTGCCAAACCAAATAAAAATTTAGGAATGGGAGTTGATAATTTACCTGAAAATATTCGTTTAAGCAAAATATTAACGGGTAATGATTTGGGAATGCTTGCCAATGAATTATCTATTCCTGATGCCGATAGTGTAGAAATATACAAACGCATGAACAAAAATTTATCTGAAATTCATCAACGTTTTGCCGATGATTCTCAAAAACTTCAAACTGAATTACACAGATTAGCTCAGTATTTATTACAAGAATCTAAGGTGAGTGATGCCTGGAA
Source organism: uncultured Bacteroidota bacterium (assembly GCA_903901345.1). GTDB lineage: Bacteria > Bacteroidota > Bacteroidia > UKL13-3 > UKL13-3 > JAAFJM01. The sequence continues at coordinate 3,422 of CAIUQQ010000258.1, forward strand.
AGTATTATTGGGTTAAATTATGAAACAAATTGTTCAAACAAACAGGTTAAACATTAGAGAATTTAGGTTTTCTGATGCTGCATTTATTGTAAAATTATTTAATAGCCGCGACTATAAAAAACACAATGGTAACAATAATGTAAACAACATTTTAGAAGGAGAGGAGTATTTATTAAATGGTCCTATTAAAAACTACAGCAATAATCTTTTTGGGCTTTGGTTAGTAGAATTAAAAAACAATAAAACACCCATTGGAATTTGTGGTTTTATAAAGCGCGATACTGTTAAAAACCCTGAATTGTTTTGTGCTTTTTTACCGCAGTTTTTTAGAAATGGTTTTGCTTTTGAAGCGGTTACTGCTACTATTAATATTGCAAATCAAAAACTGAATATTAAAACTGTTGTTGCCAATACTGTAAAAGAAAACATTCCTGCTATAAAACTTTTAGAAAAACTAGGTTTAACATTTAAGAAAGATTTTGTTACTCCCTTTGGTCAAGAGGATTTAATGCAGTTTGGTAATTAATTTTATTCTACCACAAATGCTTTTGTTTGGGTACTTAAATTATTATCTATTTTAAAATAATACATACCTTTTGTTAAGTTATCTATATTTATAGTTTCTTTTGTTTTTGTAAGTATCATGTGTTGAAATTCTTTGCCATTTATATTAAATATAATTGCTTTGCTATTCAGTAAGTTTTCTGTTATTTCTATATTTAATAAGTGGCTAGTAGGGTTAGGATAAAGCGTAAAAGTACCTTCTTTTTTTACCAAATTATTTACTCCAACTTTATAATCATATACCCCAAAAGCATACATGCCTTTTTCTATTTTATTAGTAGTAAAACGGCCAACTTTATCCGTTTTATTGCCACCATTTATTTTGGTATTATCAGTATGAATAACCCATGTGTTTGTAGTTGGAGCTTTGTATAAAAGCACTAAACTATCCTCGTTGGTAAAGGGTAAGGTATGGTCCAAATGTCCAGCTGCGGGGCTTGTAGGCGTAGTTCCATCGTAGTTAAAATAACATTGTCCTTTCAGTTTATTGTTATCAAAATTCCCATCTATATTCCAAAATCTATAATTACTAATTCTTATGCCTTTAGGGGCTACTTCATATTGCATAGCACCCACCCAATAATGCTCCACTAAAACGGTAGCTGAATCGGTGTTTTGTTGCACATTTAAACTCAACAATCCATCTGCAAAAGTTTTAATTCCAGTTCCTTTTATTGTTTGTAAATTATATGTTTTTGCCAATGGCAATTCATTGTTTTCATTTACCAATATAAATTCAGGATTGAAAGTATATGGAATCCTAATCAAAATTTGTTTCTCGTAAGTATTTAAAGAGTCATAGTAAATATACCTTTCACCATTTTTATCAAAAACAGTGATTTTAAATGGGATATATTTATATAAAAGATTATTTGCCCTAGCATGTTGTCTTATATTCAGTTCTACAAAATTTGCAGCAGTTTTGTAAGAATTAGCTTCAATAGCAACGCCACCAGCTGTAAAAACCCATTCGTTAAAAAAGTTTGTTAAGTTAACAGGAGTATATTTTTGAAATTCATCTCTTAACTGAATCGAATTACTGGACTGGAATTGATACTTTGTTAAATAACTGTTACAAGCTTTAAAAAAGGCTGTATCGCCCATATAATAGCGTAAAGCAGTAACAGTTAAAGCACCTTTTTTATATACATGATCGCCATAAGTAACATTATGTGGAATTTGATTTAATACTAAAAAACCACCATCTCTAATATGAGCCGAACGCATTACTAATAAAAGCTTTTCATTCATGTCAGCATAAAAAGATTCTTTTCCATACATCAATTCCAAAAATAGTGCTTCGCAAAAACTTGCCCATCCTTCATTTAACCACATTTCATTTTCGCTTTCGCAAGTAACCATATTGCCCCACCACATGTGGCTAAGTTCGTGAGCCATTAAAGTTTCATAGTTCAAAGTTCCGTCTACACCAAATAGGGGATAAGTAATGCAAGTAGCATGTTCCATAGCACCACCGCTAAAAGGAACCATTACATAACCAGCTCTTTCAAATGGATAATCACTGAATTTTGATTCAAAAAACTGTAATGCCTTCGATAAATTAATCATGCTAGCTTTTACTTTTACAGTATCGCTGGCTATAGCAGCCAATATTACGTCAAAGTTTTTTGATTTTCCGGCATAAGTAAATTTAACAGGCGTATAATTACTAATGGCCACGCATGCCAAATAAGTTGGAATTGGTTGATTTAATTGCCAGTTCCAGGTATTAGAATTGTCGGAGTTTATAGTTGTTGCCTTTGGCAATCCGTTACAAACAGCCTTGTAACCACTATCGGTTGTTATATGAAAATCATAAGTACTTCTATCAGTAAAATTATCTACACAAGGAAACCAAACTCTACCATAGTTATGCGGATTTACATTAAAACCAACACCCATATTAAAAGCATAGTTTCCAGTAAAGTAAAATCCGCCCCAACTTGGGTCTTTGGTAGGAATTCCTTGGTAGTAAATGTTTAAATTAATGGTATCATTTATATTTATTGGAGTTTGTAAGTTCACAAACAACTGTGAATCGTTCTGTGTAAAGTTCTGTTTGTTCTGAGCAATGAAAATGGAATCAACCTTTAGTATGGCTAAATCAAAAATGATATTGCTTAAGCTGTTTTGAACTGATTTGAATTTAATTACCGTATTTCCAGCAATGTTTTTAGCACTAATGTTTCTAATATTTAAATTTATAGCATAATTTAGCACGTCAAACTGCTTGTTTCTGTTGTCTTGAGCATAGGAAAATGATATAAAGCCAAAGAAAGACAAAGCCACAAAAAATTTAAATTTTTTCATGGTCAATATTAATGAATGCTAACTTATTTTTTATAGTTTTGAGCTAAAAAAATTATTTTACTCCTGTATATTTTAAATTCATGGTAAAGGATTCATTTTTTTTAACAAGGTAAATTCAAAATACCAATGAATTTAATTGGCAAGGCCATTTTTACATTAATTACAAAAACTTTACCAAATAAATTTTCACTTCATACCATTTACAATATAAATTATTTAAAAATATAAGTATTTTCGTGCCATGAATAAACTCGATTTACTTTGTTTTGCTGCGCATCCCGATGACGTAGAGTTGGCTTGTAGCGGAACAGTATTAAAACATATAGATTTAGGTTATAAAGTTGGAATAGTTGATTTAACACAAGGTGAATTAGGAACCAGAGGTTCAAAAGAATTAAGAGCTATAGAAGCGGCAAATTCAAGTAAAATTTTAGGTATTACCGTTCGTGATAATTTAAAATTAGAAGATTGTTTTTTTGAAAAAAACAAAGAAACATTGATTAAAATAATAGAGAAAATACGCCAATATCAACCAGAAATAATTCTGTGTAATGCTGAATACGACAGACATATAGACCATGGAAGAGCTTCGGAATTAATAAATGATGCTGCTTTTTTAAGCGGTTTAATTAAAATAGAAACTTTTAATAATGGCGTTTTACAAGAACCTTGGAGACCAAAACAAATTTACAATTATATTCAAGATAGAATGGCTAAGCCAGATATAATTGTTGATATTACACCTTATTTTGATAAAAAGATTGAATCAATCTTAGCGTTTGGAAGCCAGTTTTACAATCCTAATAATACAGAACCCGAAACGCCTATTTCGTCTTTAAAATTTATGGAATATATTAAGAGTCATGCCCGTGAATTTGGAAGATTAATAAATACAGAATTTGGGGAAGGTTTTACTGTAAAACGTCCAATTGGCACTAATAACTTAATGGATTTATTGTAATAGAAAATAATGGTAAATAACAATTTTCCTTACCAACTCACCATTTCTTTGGTTGTTTATAATAGCAGTATTCAATCTTTATTGCCATTAATAAACAGTATAAAAACAATATCAGTTCCTGTAATATTAATAGTTAGCGATAACTCTGAAAAAGATTTATTAAAAGAATTTTTTGAGAAAAATAACGCTCATTATATATTCAATCATGCTAATTTAGGATATGGAAAAGCGCATAATATTGCCATTAAATATGGTGAAAATTTAGCACCCTACCATTTAGTAATAAATCCTGATGTAACCATTAATGAAAACTGCATAGAACTATGTTTGGAATATATAAAAAGTAATCCTAATATTGGTTTATTGATTCCCAAAACCTTTTATCCAACGGGTGAAACTCAAATTGTATGTAATTTATTACCAACTCCTTTCGATTTAATATTAAGGCGATTTATTCCAAAGTTTTTAAACCCATTATTTGAGAAAAGTGCTGCCAATTATGAACTTAAATCAAAAGATTTAAACTTACCAATGTATGTAAACAATATTCATGGTTGCTTTTTGCTCATGCCACATGAAGTGTTAAAAAAGGTTGGATTGTTTGATGAAAATTTCTTTATGTATTTAGAAGATACAGACTTAAGCAGAAGAATAAGTAATGAATTTGATGCCATTTATTACCCATACGCCAGCATTATTCATAGTTTTGAAAAGGGTTCTTATAAAAACCTAAAACTATTGTTTTATCATATACAATCAGCTATTTACTACTTTACTAAATGGGGTTGGATCTTTGATAAAAACAGAAAAATAAAAAATCATATTGTACTAAATCAATTGCAAACGAAATAGACAGTAGGGGGAATGATTAGCGATTACAGAAAAATAATTGTTAAAGCGGAAAAGTTAAAAACTGAAAACAAAAAGTTTTTAGATAAAGTAAAGAAGCTTGCTCCTAAGGATTTAGATATAGTTACTAATGAATTACATGAACAAGCTTTTAAGAAAATAGATTGCCTGCAATGTGCCAATTGCTGTTATACCACTGGTCCTTTATTATTAAATAAGGACATTGATAGGTTAGCAAAAACAGTTAAAACAAAACCAAGTATTTTTGCGGAGCAATACCTAAAAATAGATGAAGACAATGATTATGTATTTAAACAGATTCCTTGTGTTTTTTTAGGAAATGATAAACATTGTACTGTTTATAGCCATAGACCTAATGCATGCCGAGAATTTCCGCATACCCAACAAAGAAATATTTTACAAAAACTTAAAATCACTTATTATAATACTACCATTTGTCCGGCTGTGTCATTAATAGTTGATGGTTTAAAGGAAAAATACAAAGTTTAAAAGATGTATTTTATCAAATAAAAAATTGTTTAAGCAGTAATTCCTAAATTGGGTTAAATTTGCCCCCATGAATTATTTAAGAGCTGAAAATCTTTCGAAATATTATGGCGAAAGACATTTATTCAGCAACATTACTTTAACAGTAACCAAAGGACAAAGAGTAGCATTAATAGCTAAAAACGGATCAGGAAAAACCAGTTTGTTAAACATTTTAACTGGCCAAGATAAAGGAGATGATGGAACTGTTGTAATTGACAAAAACATTCGTTGGGCATATATAGAACAGGAGCCCCATTTTGAAGGTACCGACAATGTTTGGTCGGCCATTTATAATTCTGACAATGAGTTATTACAATGTGTAGCCAAATACGATGAGGTTTTAGAAGCACTAGAAAAAGACCACGAAAGTGTTCATAATCAAAACCAACTTCAGTATGCCATGGAAGCCATGGATTTGCACCAAGCTTGGGATATTGAATCAAGAATAAAAACTATTTTACAACAATTAGACCTTCACCACCATTTGCATAGCAGCATTTCAAGTTTAAGTGGTGGACAGAAAAAAAGATTAGCAATTGCACGTGTTTTAGTGCAACAGCCTGATTTTATTATCATGGATGAGCCTACTAATCATTTGGATATTAAAATGATAGAATGGTTAGAAACTTATTTAACGGTGAATAACATGACCCTTTTATTGGTTACCCACGATAGGTATTTTTTAGATAAAGTTTGTAATGAAATTATTGAATTAGCGGAAGGAAATTTATATACTCACAAAGGTAATTATGCTTATTTTTTAGAAAAGAAAGCACAACGGGAGGAATATAACGACAAGGAAACCGATGCTGCGCGTAAACTCATGCGCAAAGAGTTAGAGTGGATGCGCAAGCAGCCAAAAGCCCGTACTACCAAATCGAAAAGTAGGATAGATGCCTATTATGAAATAAAAGACAAGGCTTCGTACAAGCGTGATGATGGAAAAGTTGAAATTAAAATGAAAATGGAACGCTTGGGTTCTAAAATTTTAGAAGTTCAGCAACTGCAGAAGTCTTTTGGTGATTTAAAAATATGTAAAGACTTTACTTATACTTTTAAACCTGGCGAACGAATAGGAGTAATAGGTAAAAATGGCGTTGGAAAAACTACTTTTTTAAATATGCTTTTAGGAACCGAAAAACCAGATGCTGGTAAAATAAGTTTGGGAGATACTGTAAAAGTTGGTTACTACAGCCAGTCTGGAATGCAGCTAAAGGAAGATAAACGAGTAATTGAAGTAATTACCGATATAGCTGAATATGTAGAAATGACAAAAGGTGAAAACGTAACTGCCAAAACTTTATTGACTCGTTTTCTATTTGAACCCAAAAAACAACATAATTATGTTAGCTCTTTAAGTGGTGGCGAAAAACGCAGACTTTATTTGTTGACTATATTAATGGGTAAGCCAAATTTTTTAGTGTTAGATGAGCCAACCAACGATTTAGACATTGAAACTTTAAATGTTTTGGAAGAATTTTTAGAAGAATATGGTGGCTGTATTATGGTTGTAACCCACGATAGGTATTTTATGGATACCATTGTTGATAGTTTATTTGTATTTGAAGGCGATGGAAACATTCGTCCATTTAATGGAAACTACCAAGAGTATTTGAATGAGCAAGAAGACATTCAGGCGGCTTTATATGCGGCTAAAAGCACTACTCCCAAAGGCGAATACAAACAGCAAGAATCAAAAATAGAAATAGAAGCTCCTGTAAAAAGAAAATTATCGTTTAATGAGCAACGATTATTTGAACAATTAGAAAAAGAATTAGCCCAACACCATGCTAAGAAATTAGCATTGGAAAATAAATTAAGTGAACCAAACACTAGCAATGACGACATGATAGGCATGAGCAAAGAACTGATAGAAGTCAATAATGCCATAGACGAAAAGGAGTTAAAATGGTTAGAACTAAGCGAATTAGTTTAAGTGCAAAAAGGTATAAAATAATAATATAAAAATATTTCACTTAACAGTTGCTTTATATTCAAATATGGCTATATTTGCACCCGCTAAAAAGGAATACTTATAGCATGATTCTGTAGCTCAGCTGGTAGAGCATTACACTTTTAATGTAGGGGTCCTGGGTTCGAATCCCAGCGGGATCACTAAAACACCCTCAAAAAAAATTTAAAACCTTCAAGTTCAAACACTTGAAGGTTTTTTTTATTCGTTTTTATTCGTCTTTTTTCACTTTGGAACGGTAATTGTTTGCCACATGTTTGCCAAGCAAAAAAAATGTTTGCCAAATATTAATCTGATGAAAATAACGCACAAATTTTACCAAAGAACTGATAATGATTCAGTTGTTGAACAACCTATTTACTTACAAATAACTTTAGATCGGAAATCTACTAAAAGAGCTATTGGTTATAGTTGTAAGCCCAATGAATGGAATAATGAAAGGGGAGAAGCAAAATACATTCATGCTATCAATACTCGGATTAATAGCCTTACAAAAGTGTTGACAGACCTTAAATATAAAATAGAAAAGGATTCAAAAATATATACACTGGTTCAAATAGCTGATATCGTTTTTGGTAAAACTTCTACTGGGGTCGAACTGCTTTATATTAGTTTCTGCTATAAATAAATGAAACTTTCAGGTTCATTATTATTTTTTGAAATTATTCTTCAATCCAATCAAACAAATATTCATCTTTATATTCAATTTTAAAATTAGTAAGAAAACCAATGTATTCATCCTTAAATGATTTCTTTTTGTGATGTTCTTTTTTTGTTATTTATATATGAAATCACATTATCCAATGAAGAATGACTGTATGAAAATGCACCATATCCTTCTTGCCACTGGAAACCAAAATTTGTAAATTTCTTTTCATTTATAAATTCATTGGTCGATTTTTTTATTTCTCTCACTAAATCAGATAGGCAACAATTGGGTTTCATTCCAATCAATATATGAATATGGTCGGGCATACCATTTATTGCCAATAATTTTTGACCTTTATTTGTAATAATTCCGGTTGTGTACTTAAATAATTCATCTTCCCATGAACTTGAAATTAAACTATTCCTACCTTTTACAGCAAAAATAATTTGAATGTATATTTGAGAGAATGTACTCATTTTTTATTTTTTTTACTTCTAACCAATTTGACATTTTATGACGCATCTTCGGCTTATATTTGAAAAGAGAAAATAGTATTTTTTATTTTTTCAGAAAATTCTAGTTCGTCAATCACTGTAGGGCTTTGGTTTATATTTGAAAAAATAAATTGTAATGGATAATGCCGAAAATGGAGTGGTTAAGTTTGTTTCAGTTTCACCAGATTTTACAAAAAAACTCAACAATTACGGTGATGTTTCATACAATCCAGAAACAGATATTACAAGTGTTACTATTCGTTAATTGGTTTATTATTAAATGTGATTTTTTTTGAAAGTTGTAGAACTAATATTGTTGAAAACATTAAAATATATTTGAATAAGGTGAATTAGTTGAAGTTTCAACCTGTCGGAAATTCCAACAAGTTCAAATATAAGAAACATAGAGACTAAGAAAGATAAATCTTTTATTTCAAGGTACTTGAAAACATATTTGTTTTTGGAGAATTAAATAGAGTTTCAACTGTTGCAAAAAATGCAACAACTGAAACATATGAAAAAAAATTAAATGCAACTTGTTCCATTTTGGAAACAGTTCAAATAGAAGGAAACAGGAATGTAAAAGAGCAATAGAACATTATAACCTTGACACAATCATTTCAGTTGGATATAGAGTTAATTCAAAGTATGGGTATTTTTTCAATGCTCTCATTATAAAATTCTCACTTGTTGCCATTTTTTTATTTTGTTTATCTGTCTTTTATTAAATTTGAAGGACAACTTATTTCATGAATTGACAAGTTTCGCTGTGGGAATAGTTTGTAATATTTGAATGAACTTTAATTACTAAAATGAAAATACAATATGCCTCTGACTTACATTTAGAATTCCAAGAAAACAAAAACTTTTTGAAGCTAAATCCTATAAAACCTATTGGAGATATTTTTGTATTGGCTGGTGATATTGTTCCTTTTGGTTTAATGGATAAACACATTGATTTTTTCAAGTATGTATCCGATCATTTTAAAAATACATATTGGATTCCAGGTAATCATGAATACTATTACTATGATTTAGCCAATAAATGTGGCACCATTTACGAAAAGATAAAAAGCAATGTTATTTTAGTAAATAACATGGCTTTTAACCATGAGGAAGTTAAATTAGTTTTCTCTACTTTATGGTCAAAAATTAGTAGTGAAAACGAATGGAATATAGAACGCAGTGTGAGTGATTTTCATGTAATAAAATACAATAAAAATCGTTTTTCAGCTCCAGTATTTAATCAATTACATGAAGATAGTTTGGCATTTATTAAATCAGAAATCCATCGGGAAGAGTTAATTACAACATTGGAAGAAGACCAACATAAAATTGGTAAAACTGTAGTTGTAACTCATCATGTACCGACTTTTTTAAATTATCCTGAGCAGTATAAGCAAAGCTCCATTAATCAAGCATTCGGAGTTGAGTTGTTTGATTTAATAGAAGTTAGTCATTTAAATGCTTGGATATATGGGCACCATCATGCTAATATTCCTAGTTTTAAAATTGGTAACACGGAAATGTTGACCAACCAATTAGGATATGTAAAATATGGAGAGCATAGTTTATTTAGTTTAGAAAAAGTATTATTGTTTCAAAAATGAAAAAACAACATAGATAGAGCGGAAAAATTGTGAAATGTTGAAAGTGGATTGTTTAAGACAACTAACCACGGACAAAAAAATAAGTGCAATTCTTATAAATCTAAATCGTTTGACCTTAATTGTCAAAACTTAAATTTATTTTTGTAATAATAAAATTTTGTATTTAAAACATGTTTTTATATTTAAATAAAAAAGAAGTTTTTTAAACTCTGTGGTTTGATTATTTTTTATCAATAATTTTAGTTCGTCATTCACTGTCGCTCTTATGGTATATTTTTGTAAAGTAAAAAATATAAAATAAATTAAAAGTGGAGTTCAGAACCCATTAAAAAAAACTGGGGCGTAATCAGAAAAGCCTAATGAGTATGAAAAAATAAAAACTAAGTATTATTATTATGAATTACTATTTAAAAGTGTTAAAGAATTACGCCACATTTAGTGGAAGAGCAAGAAGAAATGAGTATTGGTATTTTGCATTGTTCAATTTTATTTTTGCTATTTTAGCTATGTTAATTGACAATGTTTTAGGTACAACTTTTAAAATTAATTATGGAATTTCTCTACCATATGGATATGTCTATATATTATACCTTTTATTTATAATAATTCCAGGTATAGCTGTTTCTGTAAGACGACTGCATGACGTGGGTAAAAGTGGTACTTATTTATTTATTACACTTATCCCTTTTATAGGTGGAATTTGGTTTTTGGTTTTGTTATTTACAGATAGTAAACGAGGCGAAAACAAATATGGACCTAACCCTAAAGATAATAACACAATATAAAAAAATTAACTTTAACTATTGAATAGCGTCTTAAAAATTGATTATTAATTACAAATTATTTTCTAATAATAAAAAGGTAAAAACCACAATATAATTTATGAAAAAAACAATATTACTTATAACAGCTTTAATCACAATATTATTTTGTAATGCACAAAGTTATAATTTCGATAAAGGAGTTAAAGCATATAACGAAGGGGAATTTGAAAAAGCAATAGATTATTTTAGTAGAGAAATTAATGATAACCCTAAATCAGCTTTGTCATTATATTATAGAGCTGCAATCTATAATTATCAAGATCAAAATTCTTATGCATTAAAAGATATAAATAATTCTATTAAATTTTTCTCCTCAAAAGAGAAAAAGACTCTGTCAGGTGCTCATAGATTAAGAGGTGATATTTACTACAAAATAGATAATTATGAAAAAACATTTGAAGATTATTCAGTGGCATTGAAATTAACTCCAAATGACCCTGAAATATATATTGATCGTGCAGAAATATATTTTAATTTAAAACAATTTTCAAAAGCAGAGTTAGACTATAAGCAAGCATTGAAGATTGATGAAACATTATTAGTTCCATATGCTGGTTTGGGCAGAAACTATATAAACCAGAAAAAGTATATTGAAGCTGAAAAAGTACTGAATCAATTAATTAAACTTGCTCCTGATTATGCTGATGGTTATAAATTTAGAGCAAAGTTATATTACTTACAAAAAAAATATGATGAAGCAATTGAAGAAATATTTTACTGCTTTTTGTTAAACGAAAAGGATAAAAATGTTCGAAGTTTATTTAATGACTATTCAGAGAAGAATTATTCTTTAGCATTTTCAAAAGTAAATGGCCAAATTTCTTCTAATCCTGAAAAAGAATTATGGTATTTTGTTAGAGCCCAATTATTTGAAGGTAAATACAATTACAAGGCAGCTATTTCAGACTATACCAAATTATTGGAACTTACGGATTTGAATTATAAGGCTGACATTTTATCTTATAGAGCCAAGTGCTATTCGAATGCTGGAATGTATGAGAAAACAATTGCTGATTATACAGAAGCTATTTCTCTTGACTCATCTGATGCTTATTATTATGGTTACATGGGTGATGCAAAACGCTTAATGGGTAATTATAAAGGAGCATTAGCTGACTTTACTAAAGCAATTCAGATAGAACCACGTGAATCTTGGTTCTATTATCGTAGAGGTTGGACAAGTGAGTTTAATAAAGAATATGAAAAAGCTTTAAATGATTACAATGAAGCTATTTCAATAAACAAAGAATATGTATACACCTATTTAAATAGAGGACGATTGTATGAATCTAAATTAAATAATCCAATAAAAGCTAAAGAAGATTATTTAACAATATTAACACTTGACACTATTGTGAATGATGAAAGTAATAGGCATTACGCATTATTTCATTTAGGCAAAAATAAAGAAGCGATAGATTGGATAGAAAAAATAAATTCTGAATATCCAACTGATGGAAATTATTATGATGCAACGTGTTTATATTCCTTGATGAATATGCCATCCATTGCATTGACTAATTTGAAAACTGCATTTCAAAATGGCTACAGAGATTTTGTTCATTTGTCAGTAGATGAAGACATGGATAATATTCGCAATCTACCTGAATTTAAAAACTTGGTAGAAGAATGGAAAAATGTTTTCAATGAATCAATTAAAAAAGATTTTGTTATAAAAAGTGATGAAAAAACAATAGTAGCTCAAACAGTATCAATACCAATGAAGGTAAGTGGTAGTGGAACTTATGAAGTACCATGTAAAATAAATGAATTAAAATTAAATTTAATATTTGATACTGGTGCGAGTGATATTACAATTTCCAAAACAGAGGCTGAGTTTATGCTCAAGAATAATTATTTAAGCAAAAATGATATAACAGGTACCTCAAGCTATATGATTGCAAACGGTGACATTGAGATTGGGACAACAATTGTTTTTAGGAAGTTAGATTTTGGTGGTCTTATTTTAAAAAATGTAAAGGCATCTGTAATAGAAAATAAAAATGCTCCACTGCTTTTCGGACAAAGTGCTCTAAGTAAATATGGAAAAATAACCATTGATAACGAAAAGAAAATTATTACGATTACAACTAAGTCAACTAATTAATTGATTTAAAATAAAACAATATTAAAGTAATAACATAATTCATAAAATCTATGTTTTTTATATTCGGTTGGAATCATCAAGATACTACTTCATACGGTCATGTGGAGGAACATTTATGTCAAAATTGCCACAATAGAGAATTTTGGCACCTAAATAAAATAACAACATATTTCACAGTGTTTTTTATCCCAATTTTTATTCAGGAAAATTGTTATTGGTACTATTGCCCAACTTGTAATTATGGGATCAAATTGGATAAAGATGAGTTTCTAAACTACAAATCAATTGCTGAAATAAATTCATACTTTTTAGAAAATAAAATTACAGAAGAAGATAGAATAAAAAAGCTAGATGAGACTTATAGTAATATTGAAAAAGCAAACCAATTAAAAAAAGCTAAGATTATAGCAGAAAGTAAAAATTGGGTTGAACTTGCAAGTAAAAAAACTACAAATGAATTATTAACAATTATAAACGAAGAAAGAAATGAATTTAATCCAGCTTTCATAATTGCTGCTGAAATAGAAATAAAAAAAAGAAATACAATAAATAAATAAATTTTATGAAAAAAATAATAACAATTATAGCTTTGATATTAATTGGATTTACATCTTATGGCCAAAATTTATTAGGTCAATCCTTTAGAGATGTTAAGAAAAAAATGAATGAAAAAGGATTTATTATTGAAGAAAAGCTTGTTGATGATATATATAGACTTCAAGCTTCAGATAATGCTGAAATTAGATTTTATTACTTTAGAGATGATAATACTTGTTATGCATATAGAAGATTTGTTTTTGACCAAACA
>CAIUQQ010000259.1 GCA_903901345.1 uncultured Bacteroidota bacterium
GTATATGTTTAAACAATATACTTCTATTGTTTAATTAAAAAAGTTGCATCATTTCGAAGCAACTTTTTTAATTAATTATTTTTACAAAGTTTTAGAATGTGCAAGTAGATTCTTTTATTACTTCGAATTCTGAATCAGATCTTACTTCAAAATTATTTAATTCTATTGTACTTGAAAAATACAATTTTATTTTTTCTTCATTAGTAACATTAGCTAAAGAACCACTATTACCAATAATTACATCTTTGCCAAAATATGATAATTTAGGATAACCAATATCATTTAAAGTTAAATTATAAGAAACAGCATCACAAACCAAATAGGTTTTCATTCCTCCAACTAAGCCTGTATGTATTTTGGTGAGTTGGCATGGTGTTAATGCAAAGCCATTTGTATAATCCATGATGTTATTTGAACAATCTAAAACACCATCTTTATTCCAACCACATGCAGGGTGTTTAATACAACCATTAGCTGACATAATTTCCCATGCTGTTGGTGTATCAAAACAATCATCATCACAAGCATCATTTACACACCAACCACACCATTGAACTGTATGGTATAAACCGAGTAAATGTCCCAACTCATGATTTGTATTAACCGCAGTAGCATCAATAAACCATCCAAAAGGGTTTGAACTATTTCTTTGAATTACATAATTTTGCCAATAAGATTGATTTTCAGTACATTTGTATTTACTATTACTGCTTAAATCACTTGCATGTCCAGATGATGCACAACTAATATCATTTGCTGGACAATAATCTAAAACAATATTTAATACATTATTTTTATCTGCTCCATTTGAACTGTAGTAGCTATCACCATTTCCATAATTAAATGTTGCATCATCTCTTGTAAAATAAACGGCATCCAATACATAATGAAAGTTTTTTGTTAAAACTGGAGTTGAATTTCCAGTTGGAATATTCATTGGATCATTTCGATTATTTCTTGCATTCATCTGATTAATTAATTCATTAGCATAATTATAACCATTATACCAAGTTCTTCCGTCCCCATCAGAAGTTTCAGTAAAATTGCCAGTTCCATTTGTGCGAAGCATAAAATGTATATTTACTCTCAGTACTTTATTTGTTGATAATGATTGTGCTGTTGAATTTAGTTTCAGTAGTACAATAGCGAATATTATTGTAAAAATTTTCATAGCTAATTTTTTAAAAAATTGATTGTTTCAGTAAATCCATTGCTATGATAAAGTTTCACAAAGTATAGTCCTGTATTTAATTCAGAAATATCAATTATTTCTTTATAACCATTTTGCATAATTATCTGTTGTCCTAAATAATTATAGATGCCCAAAGAATGATACTTTATATTTTCAGCATTTTCAATTTTTATTGAATTTTGTGCAGGATTTGGAAACAATTTAGATTTTAACCTTTCTTGCTTTTTTGTTACTTTTTTAACAAAAGTCTTTGCAAAGTGACACTCTTCTTTCCCTTGAGCAGAAAACGTAAGTGTTCCCCTTAAACTATCACTATAGCAAATAAGACTTTCATAAAATATTCCATATTCTGGCTTAAAATTATTACAAAATTGAGGATTTATTTGGGGGAAAGGAGCACTAGTTGAACCTATGTTTTTTATAATAGCACCTAATTTAAAATTTCTTTTAAAATCGGTATTGTATACATCAAATATAAAATTGTCAAAAGTATCTTTAAATATTTGGGTTACTCTTATGGTATCAGTTTTTGGAAAGATAGGATTTGAATAACATATAGCCCTTGAATTACCAATAACAAACTCATCATTAAGTTTGGGGTTAAACGAATATATAAACTTAAAATCATTACTAATTTTATCAAACCAATAAATACTGTCGTTTGAATTATATAAATATTCAGTACCAATTATTTCAGCAGTTCTAGCAAATTCTGAACTACTTGGCCCAATTATTTGTATGCCTTCAACTACTATTTTTTTTACTTTTAGATTATAAAAAAAAGTGTCTTTTACATAGATAAATTGAATGTATATACTAGATGAAGGAGAAGAAGATTTGTACAACCAAGTAGCACCCGGAGGACACCAAGGTAAAGTATCAATTACAAATTGCGATTTTACTTGACAAAACATTGAAAAGAAAACCAAAATTAGCGTTAACTTTTTCATAAATTATTTTTTTAGTGTTTGAATTATTGCTTCCAACTGTAATATTTTTTCGTTTTGTTTTTGAATTGCATCTATCATAACTGGTATCAATTCTACATAGTTCAAAGCTAAGTATCCTTTTTCATCTTCAGTAACTAAGTTTGGATATATTTTTTGAATATCTTGAGCTAAAAAACCAAAATGTAATTTTTGGTCAAAATTACGGTTTATTGTATTGTCTTTATTTATGTTTACACTCAATGAATCATTTTCTTTATTTATTTTGTTTTGTATAAAATTATATTGAAAAGGTTTTATTTTCATAAAACTTTCAAGTGGGTTATCTAAAGGTCTAATATTTTCTTTAAAACGTTGATCAGAATACAAATTAAAAGCATTTGCTAAAATATTTCCACTTACCCACATTTTAGCTGAATTGTCTCCTATATTTCCAACTCCTATATTTCCATTATCTCTTATATAAAACAGAAAATTCCCACTATAAGCCGTTGGCCATGGCTTCCAAATATTAAAACCACCATTGCCGCTTGAAGTACATCCTGAACAATATTCTACAGCAAAATTACCATTGTTTGTTGTTAAATTTGTACTTTGACCAAATGTTAATGCTTTATAAGTTGTATAACCTATCTGGATATATGAATCATTTCTTATTTTGAATTGACCTTGTGAAAAACTTGTTTTAAATATCGCTGCAAATATTATAGCTATTATTATTTTTTTCATTTTGTTTTTTTTGTTTTAAATTATATACTTCATTGTTGATAGATATTTTCAGGTAGTTGTAATTCTAATTGCTCTTATTCTTTTATAAAACTAAGTTTATAATTTCCTTTTTCTGTATTAACTATTAAGAAATATAGACCTTGTGTTAATTGGCTAATATCAATTTGTGAATTTTTAGTTTTTGCAGCAAAATTTTGACCATTTGCATTTACTATTTGAATACTAATTATACTTTTAAATTTTTTTTCATCTGCTTGAATATTTAAGATGTTTTTGGAAGGGTTAGGGAATAACGAAATGGTATGGTTGCCAGCCATTAATTCATTCATTCCACTACTATAATCGCAAGGTAAATTCTTTAAAATAAACAAAGAATCTTTATACATAAAGCCAGTTGTTTCATTTTTATAACATGATAAAATTGGTTTTGAATCCATGCCTAAATTAATTGTTTGATTACACAATTCTGTTAAACTTATTTTATAGTAATTGGCTAATTTGGCTAAAATCAATTTTTCTGTAATTGCTGTTGGTACATCAAAAGGAATGTTATTATTTCCTATAATGCCTCTAACATTATCAGATAGAATTGAAATCATAAAGCTTTTTAAAGAATCTGTATTAGAAATGTTTTTTAAATAATTTGTCTCTTTTACTTTAACTAAAACATTTTTTATTATAGTATCAGAAATAGTATTTGAAAAATACATGTCAATTAGAAATGAATCATTCGCAGATTTTGAGAAATCAAACAGTTTTAAAATTTGTTGTTTTTTGAAATAGTAAACTACTTTATTGCTTTCATACAAATAATCAATTGTATTAGTATTAGATTTTATAATAGAAAACAATTTGTTTTCTATTATTGTATCGCTTTGTGATATACAAGAACCCAAATTTACATATTGAATATAGCTAGTTGTTCGATCATAACGATAGTTCCAACTAGAACCAGTAAACCAGTTTTGAGCAATAACTAGTTTATGAGATATTAGTATAAATAGAGTTATGATTATGATGTGTTTTTTCATAGTAAAATTATATTATGGACAAGGAATAAAATTCTCATCAACATTTAAATAGAAAGTGCTATTTTGTTGTGCTTCAAAACCTGGTTTAAGTTCAATATATTGTCTTGAGTTAAAAGTAATATCAGCACCACTAAGTATGGTTACAGCACCTACAGGTGTTGAAGAAGTTACCGAACTTCCAACTATTATAGTATGACCCTTTATAATTTGATTTGTTAAACTAAAACTAATATTTTGTATGTAGTTTGCTTTGTAAGTTTGAGCCAAATTGATAGCTGCAAATAAGTCTAATCTACCTGCTCCTAGTTTACCAATATAACTCTGATTTTCAGTGATTGAATAAATATTAAAAGCTGTTGTTTTTATTATATATTCTATATCATCAGGTGTGAGACAAGGATTAACACTTAATATTAATGAAATGGCTGATGCAACCATTGGAGCGGCAAATGAAGTCCCCCAAACATTAGTATATTTATTATTTATATCATAATACAAAGCAGGTACAGAATAACCTGGAGCACAAATGTCAATTTTAGAATTATGATTATGTGAAGATGCAGCATTTCCTGTAAATTGCTCGTGAACATCTTTCCACAAGTAATTATAATAACCTAAAAGATTAGCTGATGGTATATTTAAATAAACAGGAACTCCATACATATTTGAATGTGAAACTGAAGTTACCGAAATTACATGGTTAAATGATGCTGGGTAAACTAAACATTCACCACTACCTGGTAAAGAAAGATTATCGCCAAAATTGTCTTTATCACAAGTGGAATTATATAATAAGAATTGGTTCTCCCAACTTGGACCATTACCTGCCCCAGCAACAAATGTAACACCTAAATTATATCCATAGTCAATAATTGATTGGTAGTATGAATTATAATCAAGGGATCCTTGGCTAATTGTTACAACCTTTGCACCTCTATTTAAAGCATCAATTAGTTTACTCATTTGGTTATCTAATGACGAACTATATAATAAAACTTTAGGGTTATAACCAGCAGAAGCAAGTCCTAAATTATTATTAGTCACACCTCCAGCACATCCTGCAACCGCTGTTCCATGAAAGGAATAAGGTGATGATGAGTAAATATATTCTTGATAATTTACATTGCTAATCAAATCTTCATGTCCTTGATACTCTGACTCACCAGAAACAGCTATTACCGCAGTGTTGTTTTTTCTAATATCCCAAGCCTTACTTGCATTAATTAGGTTCAATGCTCTGTTTTCTAATAATGGACTTGAATTAACTTCAAAGTAGTCATTAGAAGATGCTAAATTTATTACTTTTGGTGCTAATTCAATATCTAATAAATAATTGTCATTCAATTCAATTAAATTGTTTCTGAATTCCTTAGAATTTCCATTATGTTTGATAATATACCAATTGTCCAGTTTCTCTATTCCTGTCTTAAAATCAATAGCTTTTTCAATAGAAATAAAATTTGATACATTTAAAATTGAATCTAATTTAGTATAATTATCAGCTTTTAAATTTGTATGATTTATTATTACATTCAACTTGCTCTCGTTACTTATTGTTAAAAAAACACTACTATTTTCTTTGTTTTGAGAATATATAAAAATAGGAAATAATATAAAAATCGTAAATAAAGTTTTCATTTTATTATTTAGTTAAAATCATTCTTTTAGTATCTATTTCTGTATTGTCAACTATAAGAGAGTATAAGTACATACCTGCTTTTAACGAATTACCTTCTAGAATAAAGGTTTGTTGGCCACGTTCATTTAGCACATGGCTTTTAATTTCAATTCCTTGCATATCATAAATATTAAGAATTGCTTTTTGAGCTGTGCTTGGTATAACTAAACCTATTTCAGTATTGCTTCCAAAAGGATTTGGAGTGTTTTGTAATAATATGGCTTTGTTATTAGAATTACCTTTTTCATTGTTATCAATGTTGTTGGCATTGCCTAATAATTGTGATGTATTACAACATGAATTTATTTGATTAGTCAATTGCGATATATTATTTTGTTGCTCCTTAAAAGCCTCTACTAATACAGGTATTAAACCTATGTAATTAACTGAATATATTCCTTCATTATCTTGTGATACTAATTCAGGATAAACTTTTAGTAATTCTTGTGCAATAAATCCAAACTCTTTAGTACCTAATGGTAGTGTCTCTTTTTCATTTTGTGCTAAATTGGTTAAAACTTTTATAGAATCTTTTTCTACATAGTTTTGTAAAGGAGTCTTCGCCAATAATGCTTTATTGTACATTTTCCCATTTAATAAAATCAATTTACTAATGTTTTCCTTTAAAGGAGTAATATTAGTTTTTAATCTCTCATCACTTGTAACCGAAATATTAGTAGCCCTTACTATACCATTTACATCAAGTTTATATGATGGATTAGTCATACCAATACCAACATTTCCGTTATCCTTTAGAAAAAGAAAGCCATCACCAGAATTTGTATTTGGCCAAGGTCTCCAAAAATTTAATCCTCCTGCCGCATCATAATATTCAAGTGCCCAACGACCATTGTTCGCACCTTGGCTAGCATAACTGCCAATAAAAAATGGTGTGTAAACATTGTATCCTATTTGAAATTTATTAGCACTTGTTAGTTTAACTTGTGAAAAACTTGTTTTAAATATTGCTGCAAATATTACAGCTATTATAATTTTTTTCATTTTATTTGTTTGGAATTATTACTTTTTTATAATTAGTGACCATCACTAGAAATCAATACTAACTGTAATAGTCATTAGTTTTTCTATTTAATATAAAAACTAATGACTGTAATCTATTTACTTAGCACCTAAACTAAAGCTAATAGGAACTTTACTTGATGCTGGCGATACGCGAACATATCCTTGCATTTCTTGGTGTAAAGCACTACAAAAATCGGTACAATACATGGGTGAAATACCAACTTTAGTAGGAATCCATTTTAAAGTTTGTGTTTCGCCTGGCATAATTAATAACTCAGCATTTGATGCTCCTTTGATAGCAAAGCCATGTGGTACATCCCAATCTTGCTCTAAATTAGTAACATGGAAATATACTTCATCGCCCATTTTAATTCCTTCAATATTATCGGGAGCTAAATGTGAGCGAATGGCAGTCATGTAAACATGCACTTTGTTTCCTTCTCTTACTACTTTAGTTTCTTTTTCACCTTTAGCTACATAAGGATGACTGTTTTCTTCAATCTTAAACATTTTTACCGATTTGTCTTTGATTAAACTAGCCAAACAAGCTTGCGCATAATGTGGTTCGCCAATGGTTGGGAAATCTAATAACAGTTTCATTTTGTCGCCACTAATGTCGAATAATTGTGCGCTTTGCGATAACTCAGGACCTGTAGGTAAATACCTGTCTTTGGTAATTTTATTATAAGCAATTAAGTATTTTCCAGTTGGTTTTTTAGTATCTCCACCTACTACACATAAGTGACCAATAGAATAAAAAGTTGGTGCTCTGTCTAATACTTTTAAATCTTTTAAGCTCCATTTTACTACTTCCGATGATACAAACATAGAAGTGTAAGCATTGCCATTGTCATCAAATTCTGTATGCAAAGGACCTAAGCCTGGTTTTTTAACTTCGCCTTGTAAAGCCGATTCGTACTTAATAACTGGAATACCGTCAAATTCGCCATCATAGCTTTTTGCAGCTATAGCTTTTTGAATTTTATCGAAACTAAAAACTGGAATAACTGCAGCTAATTTACCACTTGCTACAATGAATTCACCTGTTGGAGAAACATCGCAACCGTGTGGCGATTTTGGACAAGGTATAAAGTAACAAATGTCTTTTAACTCCTTAGCACTTAATACCAACACTTCAGTTTTTATTTCAGAAGTAGCAGTATGCGTTTTTTCGCTATATGTGTTATGAGCATATCTTACAGCTTGTTTTTTTCCTTTACCAGCTTTCATATATTCTTCCGCTTTTTTCCAATTTACAGCCATCACAAAATCTTTGTCTTTTTGCGAAGCATTCACTTCTAACAATGAATTTGCTTGTTCTGTATTGTAGCATGAAAAGAAGAACCATCCATGAGAAACACCTTTACCAGCTCTACTTAAATCAAAGTTTACGCCTGGGCATTCTATTTGGAAAGCTATATCCATTTTACCATCTTCTTTACCTACACTAATAAAACTCAAAGTTCCTTTGAAGTTTTCTTTGTAAGTGTTGATTGGTACATCGCCATCGGCATCATCCATAGGAACACTAAAACGTGTACCAGCTACTACATACTCCGTATTTTCTGTAATAAATGGTGAGGAGTGATTTCCACCACTGTTTGGCAATTCTATAATTTCAGCTGTTCTAAAAGTGGTCAAATCAATACGAGCCACACGAGGTGTATTGTTTGCATTTCCAAACACCCATCTTCCATCTACTTCACCATTGGTTTTTGAAAGTTGCACATGGTGCAAATCATCCCAAGGAGTAAAACCATGAGAAGTGTTCATCATAGGTTTAGTTTCTTCACTGTAACCCCAACCTTTTTCAGGATCTTGTGAAAACACTGGTATTACACGTAGCAAACGGCCTGACGGAATTCCGTAAACACTCATTTGACCACTGAATCCTCCACTTACAAAGTTGTAAACTTCATCGTATTTACCAGGTGCAACGTAGGTTTTTTGTGCTGCATCGGCACTGGTGGCATTGCTTGTGTTTTTAGGTTTGCAGCCTACTACCGAAAGCATGGCTAAGCCTACCACTGAACTTAAAATTATTATATTTTTTTTCATTTGGGGTACTTGTTTTATTGTTTATTTAACACCGTCATTTTTACGCATAAATTCTAATAAATGTCTTGCATCATCGTCTGTTAAACTTTGGTTTGGCATTCGCACTAAGCAAAGTTCTAATGAGGCTTGAACTACTGGATCTTTGTCAATCATTGGATCTGGATTGGTAATAAAGTTCATAATCCATTCTGGGTTTCTACGTTTGGTTACACCTGCCCAACCTGGACCAACTAATTTTTCGTCAGTTAGTTTATGACAAGCATTGCATTTTACCGATTGAATTTTTTCGCCTTCTGTTACCATTGCCGCATCTATAGTTGCGCCAATTTTTACAGTTTCTGCTGTAAATTTTCCTTCCCCTCTTTTAGGGTCGTAGTCAGGATTTGCAGTTCCTTCAGTTCCTTCAGTTATTGCTTCTAAAGCTTCTTCTGTTTTAGCTTCAGTTTTTGATTCACCACCACCACATGCATATAATATGGAAGCAAA